>CBEVZO010000965.1:0-1779 GCA_965554365.1 uncultured Anaerolineae bacterium | reverse complement strand
GCCGGTGGTGACCATAACCTCAATCCCGAAAGTGGGCGCGTTGCGGATTGTGAACCCATCCAACACAATATGCTCCACCCAACCCACGAAAAAACCAGCCAACACCGGTTCGTCGTCGTCAGGCAGATAGACCTGCTCACCCGCCAGTATCACCCGCGCATCGCACGGATAATCCGGGCAGCCGCCATCGAGAATCGCATTGTGGCTCTCGCCTGTGATCACAATTGGCTGGTCCGATGTACCGGATTCGGGCACATAGACACGCTCATGATACACACCATCGAGCAGCATCAGCACATCGCCGGGTTCCAGTGCATCCAATCCACGCTGCACAGAACAGAACGGCTGCGCGCGGCGGCCCGCACCATCATCGCTGCAATTGTCGGGACCGACGTAGTAGGTGGGCGTATATTGCGCGGCGCGTGATACGGCGCTGCGCTGGACATCAACACCAGCCGTAACGCTAACGGTTCCTACACTGAGCAACAGGGCCAGCATCACCAGCAGCCATACAAAACGAAGGCTTCGCATTATGATCCTCCTTGAGAATCGGTGCTAACTCAAGAAAAATTCGGTGTCGCAAAACTTGCACTGCGCCACGCCTTTACCTTCCAGCGTGATTTCCCCGCCGCAGTTGGGACACTGCTGTAGCTCGCGCAACTGGGCCGCCTGCTGCGAATACAACACGCCCTTGTCCCAATTGATGTAGCCGCTAAAGATGCCCAGTCCCACCAGGTGATGTACCATATCGCGAATCTGCTCGCGGGGAAGCTGCATTTCCAGCGCCAGATCGCTGATATCTACCTGTCCGCGACTCTGCACGATGTTGAGCAATTGGCGCTGCTGGGCAGCATCGGCAGCTTGCGTTTCTTCTTGACCGCCCGCGTTCAGCAGATACACGCCACCTCCGACCAGCGGCGCGACCAGCACGATCAGCGCCACGCCGAGGCCGAGAATACGCGCGGAATCTTCCAGATCATCATTGGTGAACAGCCACGCGGCGACGATTACTGCTACGATGATCCCCACGAGTAGCAGAATAATGCCCGTCAAACGGTTGGTATTCATAATCGTTATGCTCCTTGTTGATTTAGCCAAATCCAGCACTACCGCCGCCCGAACTACCACCGGACCCGCCGCTAAAGCCACCGCCCGACGACCCCGAACTGCTGGGGCGGCTGGTCATTGCGCGCGACGCGTCGTTGAGCATCTTGGTCATGCCGCTGCTCATCGCATTGAGACCGTCACCCAACGCACGGTCCAGCCCGGACAGATTCGGCGCTGACAGATCACCCAAACCGCCACCGGGAGCAGCAGTGCGACCTGTGCCGCGCACATAGGGCCGCCGGTGATAACCGCCGTGCCAGGGGCCACCCAGATACGTTGGGTGATACCATATCGGCATCGCTTTCAGGGCAGGAGTTACGGCGCGCACAAAATCACTTTCCACACCAAACGCGACTGCGTAGGGCATGTACTGCTCAAAATTCGCGCTGGCGGTGTCCACGTCCTTGTACTGGTCGATGTTGCTCAGATAACGCATAAACGCACGCCATAATGCGGCTTGCTGTGCGCCTTTCTCCGTCTTCGCAGGCATGGCGTTGGCAAACAGGAGCGCCGTCGCACCCGCCGCGCCGATCCCGAACGTCGGGAGCCAGATCACAGGCGAAATCAGTGTTTGCCCGCGCAGCAGCCAGAACCATGCCGCCGCCGCGATTAGGCCCACAATGCCCACGCCAATCCAGGTATTGCGCGTGGCCTCCGGCGAGCGCGTGAAAT
>CBEVZO010000964.1:0-1779 GCA_965554365.1 uncultured Anaerolineae bacterium | reverse complement strand
CCAGCCGGATCAGGAAGTGCTGGTCGTGACGTTCACCAATTCCGCTGTGAACAGCGTTCAAGCACGTGTTGCCGCAATTTTGCGCGAAATTTACCACCTGTATCCTCCTGCGGGCTACCGTGTACGCACGCTACATGCGTTAGCGCACGATGTAGTGCGTGAACGTCCTTCTTTAGCTGGTCTGACAGACGACTTCGCTATTCTTGACGAGCGTTTGGCGCTGGATATTCAGAAAGATGTGGTAGCGCAGCGCCTCTCTGAGTTTCGTGACCGTTTGACTCCCTATATCAGTCCCGATCAAGACCTCAGACGTGCACAAGCTGCATTCGAGCGCGATTTGCCCATGCTCGTGACCACGTTCATCAAACGCGCGAAAGATCGCCGTCTGGAGCCGGATCAGATTCTCACGGCGCTACGGGGCGCAGATAGCGGTTTCGATTTGGCTTATTTCGCGGCACAGTGCTACGACGATTATCAACGCAGTCTTTCCTATCGCGGCGCAGTGGATTTTGACGATCTGGTGCGATTGGCACTTGTGGCCCTGGAAACTGATTCGCGCTATCTCCAGCGTTTGCAGCATCAATGGCCGTATGTGCTGGAGGACGAAGCTCAGGATTCCAGTCGTCTACAAGAGGCAATGTTGTTTTTACTCAGTGCAGATCGCAACTGGGTCCGCGTCGGTGATCCGAACCAGGCGATTTTCACGACGTTTACCACCGCCGATCCTCATTTTCTGCTGCGATTTCTGGAACGCGACGATGTTGCGGAGCGTCCCCTGTCGGTGTCGGGCCGTTCTGCTGAGCCAATCATCGATCTGGCAAACGAACTGATCCGCTGGGTCGTCGAGGAACATCCCACCGTTGATTTACGCGATGGGTTCGAATACCAGCCCCACATGCGTCGAGGGGCGTTGCGTGGATTCGTGCAGCCCACCACGCCGGACGATCCACAACCGAATCCGCCGATTGACACATGCTTCATTCAGGTGCATTCCCGTCCTGATGAGAAAATTTCGCCGGATCAAGAGATAGAACTTATTGTCAACGGTGCGGATTACTCACTGGTACCCTGGCTCGAAACCATCGCCGATCTGCCCGAAGATGAGCGTCCTACAGTGGCGGTGTTGGTCCCGGAAAACAAACGCGGATTCAAGGTCACGGAAGCACTGCGTCAGTACGGCGTGGAGCCAGATGAACTGCTACGTAGCACCGCCTCCACGCGTGAAGCGGTCGCGTTGCTGCTGACGGTCTTAGAATATCTCTGCGAACCGACCGACCTCCGCAAGCTAAAATCTCTCTACTGGACGTTGATGCCCGCGCCCCAACGCGAAGCCGTGCATCGGGACGCGGATTTGCGTGACACGCTCACAAAAGTGTTCGCTGTGTGGCGTAATATTGAGGATTTTCTGTGGCCTGCGCCGGGAGAATCTGAGTTGGCATTGGTTGATAAAGCAGCCGATTACCCCTGGATAGGCGAGGACTTAGCGCGTTACCGGCAGTATGTGCGGCGCTGGCTCGAAGCTGTGACGCTGCCTATCGACCAATTGATTCTCACCATCGCACAAGACATTTTTACCGATGCGGCTGATGTGGCACTGGCGTACAAGATCGCGGTGGTGTTGCGCGGCGTGGCCGCTAATTATGTGGATAAACGGCTCCCTGATTTTGTCGAGGAATTGCAGGTTATCAGGAAAAACGAACGCCGGTTTATTGGCTTTGCTGATGAAGCTGGTTTTGAACCGCGTCCTGGTGTTGTAACAGTATCGACCATGCACGCCGC
>CBEVZO010000963.1:0-1780 GCA_965554365.1 uncultured Anaerolineae bacterium | reverse complement strand
GTCAAGTGGTTAACGCCGGGGCGTTGGGAAGTGGTGGAGGCGGGCGACGACATAGAGTGGACGACGCTGCGGCTGGCGATGGACTCGCCGCTGTTAGCTAAGATGTTGGTGTTCGGGCTCGGCGCTTTTGCTGAAGTGATTGCGCCGGTAGGATTGGCGGAAGCGGTTCTGGCAGACGCTCATGAGATGATCCAACGCCTTGCCGAACGACCTCAACACGATACCCCATAAGTGTCTTCAGCCGTACGCATGCTGCCGTGATTAGGGACGATGCGCATTTTGCGCTTGGTTTGGGACGTTCGCTGCAAGATAACGTGATCGATCCATGCATGTGTGTGCGTTTCGGGCGCGTCTTGCAACGCGCCCCGTCGCCGCTGTGCGGCGACCGACCCTCATCCGGGCAAGGTTGCCGGATGTGTAAGACAGCGGTGTGCGAGAGTGTTCACTCGATGCACGACAACCGCTGTCTGCCCGGAGAGGGTCGCCAGGTAAAGCCTGGCTCCTCATGCGCCGGAGAGGCTGGTGTGCCGCGCCCACGCGCGGCACCCTCGAAGGTTGCTGCGCACCTTCGAGGCCGCTTGGCCCGGTTTGCCGGGCCTGCGCGTCGCACCCCACAACCCGCCAACAGGAAGACCGGCGGTGAGGTGCGGTGCGGTCGCCGCGCGACCGTTAAACGCCTGTACGACGTGAGCAAACCTAGCTACTCGGCCACTTCTTCGACCAGCGCCATCACATCTTTGAGCACGGGCTTGTTCTTGAAGTACAGTACCTGACTGGGCACGTTTTCCAGGCGGTCCGGTGTCAGGTTCACACCCTCATAGACCAGCAAAATCAGATTGCGCTGTTTCGCTGCGTGTACCTTCTTGACCTTGCGCCGCAGATACTCCGGATGCCAAAACCCGACAATCTCAATCACCGCCCGCCGCCCGGTCTTGCGGTGGGTGAGCGTGAAGTCGGGGATCATCACCGTGTCACCCAGCAAGATCACGTTGTCCTCACGCGTGAGTTCCCAGCCCTTGCGCGCATCACCGAACTTGGCGTGAAACTCTGCCGCAAAGTCCGCTTCCATCTGGCTGTCGAATGTGCCGCTGCGCTTGAAGTGTGAACTGAGGGGAGCCTGGTCGTTCAACTGGTAGGTCAGCGCTGTGTCAAACTGCGGCGGATGCACGTCGGCACGCAGTTGCCAGCGCTCGCACAACAGCATGGCAGGAAGAAATGCGGCGAACTGCCGCCCGTAACGCGTGGTGGATTTGACAAACGGGGAGATCGGCCCGTCCAGCGCGACATGGTAGCCACCCTCTGCTTTGAGGGTAGCCCAGAACATCAGCTTGAACAGCTTCAGGTAGCGCCAGAAGTCCTTGTAGTTGTCGTAGACGTCCACTTGCATCGCCCGCGCCCAGTAAAGCACACCCCGCGCGAGTTCCAAGTTGTAACGTGCGATGAGCGCTTCCGGGGTCCAGTCCGCCCCGGTGTCGGTCAAAATATACTCAGAGGGACGATCCGCAAACAACAGCGCTTCCACCTGTGCCGCAGATAACCCAACGTCACGGCCCACCGCCGCGAACACGTCCTCGCGCGTCTGTTGGTGGAACAGGTCAATCTCCGGGAAGACTGGGCCCTGCGCGAACACACGCCGCCGGACTTCCTCCGGCGCGATGAGTGACTCTACCGGGGTGAAAGTCGCGTCGTCGGTCAGTACCTTGGCCAGTCCGCGCATGACGGTGTAATCGGTGCTGTCACCCTCAAAGTCTTCGAGCGCGTCGTTCCACACGTAACGCGG
>CBEVZO010000962.1:0-1781 GCA_965554365.1 uncultured Anaerolineae bacterium | reverse complement strand
GTTATGACCACGCCCAGCGCCACCGGCAACAGCGTCGCGACAGTTGTCCATTTCAGGCTCTTGGTTTCGTTGTAGATCGTCATGATCGTAGTGCTGCACGGGTTATGCAACAAGCTGAACAGCATCAAATTGACCGCCGTGAGTGTGGTCCAGCCGCCCGCCTGCAAAATATCGCGGATGCCGGTATCCGAGTCCAATTCGAACATCACACCCGCGCCCTCGCCCACACCAGAGAGGCCCGCCGTCAGCACCGTGAGCATCAGGATTGTGGGAATAACGATCTCGTTGGCGGGAATGGCTACGATGTACGCCACCAGAATCACGCCGTTCAAGCCCAATAACAACCCCACGCCATCCAGATTCGCGACGAGATGTTCCGCGACGCTCTGCCCGTTGATAATGACATTGGACGAGGTCCAGATCACGATCCCGGCGGGGATCGCCATCACCACCGCGCGCCAGAGAACAATTATCGTGCGGTCAATCAGCGACGTGTAAATCGTCTGCCAGATGCGCGGCGGGCGGTACGGCGGCAATTCCAGACTGAACGCTGACGCCTCGCCCTTAAGCACCGTGCGTGAAAGCGCCCACGACACCACAAACGTCAGCAGCACCCCCAGCATCGCGATCCCGACCACCGCCGTCGCCGAGATCAACCCGGCCAGCGCTGCGGGAACCGTGCCGCCAATGAAAATCGTCGATACCATGATCAGCGTGGGCCAGCGCCCGTTGCAGACTGCGAAGTTGTTGGTGATGATCGCGATCAGGCGTTCGCGCGGGCTGTCGATCACGCGTGTGGCAATCACCCCCGCCGCGTTACAGCCAAAACCCATCGTCATGCTAAGCGACTGCTTGCCGTGCGCCCCGGCGCGGCTAAACAGCCGGTCCAGGTTAAACGCCACACGCGGCAAATAGCCGAAGTCCTCCAACAACGTGAACAGCGGGAAAAAGATCGCCATCGGTGGCAGCATTACACTGATCACCCACGCCGCAGAAAGATACACGCCATCGAACAGCACGCCGTTCAACCACCAGGGCAACCCCACCGCCACACCGAAATCAATGAGGACTGGATGTACTTTGTCCAGCAATAACGTGGCCAACATCGCGGACGGTACATTCGCGCCCTGGATCGTGATCCAGAACACCGCCGTCAGCAACAGAATCATGATCGGAAAGCCCCAAGTGCGGCTCGTCACCAGCCGGTCAATTGCGCGGTCCAGATCGAAGCGCGCACGCTGATCGGGATACGTCACGGCGCGGTCGGCAATCTGCGCCGCGTCGGTGTAGAGTGCCTCAGTCAGGTGATCTTGATAGTGCGTATCAAGCCCCTGACGCAGAGCATCAGCATTGGTCAAAATGTTGGCCGTGTCGCTCATGCCGGAACCTCCGCGATTAGCAAACGCTCGGCAACAGGCAACGTTTCTTCGCCACGCGACAGATCGCCCAGGCTACCATCACGGATCGCCTGCTCGATCTGTGCATCACCGTCCAGCAAGCGCAACGCAACCCAACGCGCATTCGGCAAACCGGGGAACGCCGCTTCAATCTCGCGTACAAGCTGGTTCACTGCGCCGTCCAGTGCCGCGTCATGTGTGGTGTGAATACGATGCGGGCACGGTTTGATCTCGCCCGTCGCGACTTGGTGTACCACCTGGATCAACTCGCGGATACCTTCCTGTCGCCGGGCGACTGTCGAGATGACCGGCACACCAAGATCACGTGCCAACCGCCGCTCATCTACCATGAGGCCGTGCCGTTTTGCTTCATCCACCAGGTTG
>CBEVZO010000961.1:0-1783 GCA_965554365.1 uncultured Anaerolineae bacterium | reverse complement strand
GGTGCGTGTCTGCATGATGTCCAGTTCGGCATACGGATAGCGCCCAAACGTCGCGTTGAAGATGCGCAGCGCGTCCTGGGCCATGCGCAGCCCGGCGTGTGCGCCCATCTCTGCACCTGGCAAGCCGGGATTGTACATCAGCGTGATGTGCGTGCCGTCCTGTTCTCCGCTGAGCGTCACGAAATCGCGACTCGCCATCAATGCGAAATCACGCATCAGTGGCGCGACGAAATGATGCGCAAGCTGTCCCTCGGCGGTGGGCGTTACGTCGATCTCTGTGCCGCTGGCGGCGAGAATCAAGTCCGCCGGGGCGGTCACGGTCACGTCGTAGAACGCGGTGGCGCTGAACGCGATATCGCCCTGTGGATGCTGCGTGGTGGTCCACCAACCGCGTCCTGGCTCGATCACCGACAACACCGGATAGGCTTGCGGCAGCGACAGCACGCCGTCGAGATAGCTGAACTGCCCGTAGAGGCGTACATCACCCGCCCGCACGCTGACCTCAAAGCCTAGCGCGATCTCGATCTGCGCGTCGGGTGGCAGCGGCGGTGTGAGCGGCACGTGCAGCACAGTCGCCGTTTCATCGACTTGCGGCGTGACCGGGACACCGCCGACCGTTACATCGCGCACGCCCATCGCACCGCCATACGACGCCAGGTTGGGATAGAGCCGGAAGACCAGCGTTTCCAGCGGGACCGCTTGCCGGTTGGTGACCGTCACGCGCTGCGTTCCGCTGATCGTGGCGCGTGTAGGTTCCACTGCCAACTGCATCTGAATGTTGTAGCGCGGTGCGCCGGCGTGCGCGTCCATATCGCTCACGAAGTCCGGCAATAGCGCGGGCGTGTAGATCGAGCGCCAATCGTCCGGTCCCTGCGCGGCAGTGGGGTACAGCCCGGCGAGGAGGACGGTTAGGAGGAGCGCGAAAACCCACCTCACCCCCAACGCGAACTTGTTCGCGCCCCTTCTCCACGCGCGGAGAGGGGGAGAAAACCACACGCTTCAACTCCCTCTCTCCGCCTGCGAGGAGGATGTTGGATTGCCCACCAGCGAGGGCGCTTGAGCGTCCTTTGGTTTTGCGTAGCTGCGGGGTTCACTCCGCAGCGATCGACACATCCGCAGATGTTTATCAATGGGCATCACACCACCTGTTTGCTTTCTGTGATCTACACACAACGGGGCAACCCGGCGTGTGTGCCGCGTTGCCCCGCGAAAATCGCCTAAGCTATTGTACACGTGTGCCGCGATTAAGCTACGACGGCGCTACGACCCGGTTTGCATGCCCTCGATCACGGCAGGATCAAGCCCCTCGAACTCGCCGACCCACTGGTAGAACAACGGATCGAGGTCTTGCTCAGCGACTTCCTCGAACACGTCGAGAATGTCCTTGGAGGTCGCCACGCCGTACCTATGACGCTCGAAGTACAGTTGCAGCCCCGCAAGCATGGCCTGGGTCCCGATCTGGCGTTCCAGTTCGATGTAGAACAGCGGCCCCTTGCCATAGATGATCGCCCCGTAGTTGTTATCCACGTAAGCGCTCACGGGCAGGTTCAGCACGAGGTCCGGCGCGCCGGTGCTGCGGTAGAAGTTGTACCAGTCGTGATAGCGGTCCAACCAATCGCGCTCGGCGTCGTCGCCATAAAGTTCGCGCGTGTAGTGATACTGCGTATACACGGTGAGGGATTCGTCGATCCAGGGATGCTCCACCTGGTTGTTGCCGACCACCGAGAAGAACCACTGATGCCCGATCTCATGAATCGTGACCATCTCAAGAATTCTTAGAAAT
>CBEVZO010000960.1:0-1784 GCA_965554365.1 uncultured Anaerolineae bacterium | reverse complement strand
CGCCGACGTGCGCGCGGCTGCGTGGGACGACAACGGACATTTGCATCCCGTGTCGTAGGGGCGTATTTCTCTGCGTCCTCCGCGCACCGACTTTAGTCGGCCTCTGCGGTGAAACAGTTTTAGGAGCCACACATGATCACCATCCGTGAACGCCTGGAAGCCTTCTGGTCCGGCGAGCGTCCATCCGCGATCCCCTTCACCACCTACGAGAGCAAAATTCCTTCCGACTGGCGCGATCCCGTGATCCAACAAATGTTTGCGGACGGCCTGGGGGTGTTGCGCTCTGTGCCCAATTGGGACGCAGTCTATCACAACGTGGATGTGACCGACGACACCACCACCATCGACGGTCAGACGCAGCGCCGCCAGGTCTGGCGTACGCCGGTCGGCGACGTTGATGCGCGTTGGGTGGACCATTGGCAGGAGAAACATGTCCTCGAAACCGCCGCCGACTACCGCGTCATGACCTACATCGTTGAGCATACCGAATACGTTCCGGCGTATGAGACCTTCGCCACGCAAACCGCGAGCGCGCCCGCGCATGTGATCGTCGCGCCGCGCATGGGACGCACGCCACTGCAAACGATCCTCGTGGACTACGCCGGGTTGGCAAATTTCGCGCTGCATTTGTACGAGTACGAAGCCGAACTGCGTGCATTATACGAGGCGCTGCGTGTGAAGTATCGCGAGCTTGCCGGGATCGTCGCAGCGGGTCCAGGGCGCTATGTCAGTGTGATGGAGAATTTCTCCGCCGAAACGCTTGGCCCGCGCCGCTATGCCGATTTCCTGCTGCCGGTGTATGAGGAAACGTGCGGCTTGTTCCGCGATGCGGGGAAAGTTGTGGGTTACCATTATGACGGCAAGCTGGCGTCGGTTAAAGACCTGGTCGCGCGTGCCCCGTTGGACCTGATCGAATCGTTCACGCCGCCGCCCGAAGGCGACATGACGATGGCCGAAGCGCGCGCTGCGTGGCCCGACAAACTGCTGTGGGCACACATCAACCTCGGCTGCTACGAACTGCCGCCGGACGAACTGCGTGAGGAAATCTGGCGACGCGTGGCGGCTGGCGCGCCGGATGGTCGCCGCTTGGCGTTTGAGGTGTCCGAAGACCGTCCCCCGCGCTGGCGCGAGTCGATGCCCGTGATCCTGGCGGCGCTGAACGACTACACGCCGTGATCATCTCGCGTGCGATGGTTTTCGGGCGTTGGAAAAACGTGTGATTTGCGTAAGTTGTGCAAATTGATATTTTCATTATCATGGTAGACAAGGACTTTTGCTAACCTAACCTGGGAGCTGAACACCATGCGATTGAAAGGTATCACGTTACTTATTATGCTGGCGCTGCTGCTGGCCCCCGCTGTACATACGCTGACGCCCGTCCGCGCGCAGGACGGTGGCACAACGCACACTGTTCAGCCGGGCGAGAACCTCTTTCGGATTGCGCTGCAATACGGTCTCACGTATCCCGTGCTGGCGCAGTACAACGGGATCACGAATGCCAACCTGATTTTTGTGGGACAGGTGTTAAACATCCCGGCAGCGGGCACGACGCCCACTGCACCGGCGACACCCGCTGAACCTACCACGCCCGCCGAGCCGACCACGCCCTCACCGGCGGCGGGTTCCTACACCGTTGTGGCGGGGGATAACCTGTCTCGCATTGCGGCGCGCTTTGGCACGACTGTCACCGCGATTGCACAGGCGAACAACATCACCAACCCCAACCTGATCTTCGTCGGTCAGGTGTTGACGATTCCCGGTGGCGGCACGGCTGGGACTACACC
>CBEVZO010000959.1:0-1787 GCA_965554365.1 uncultured Anaerolineae bacterium | reverse complement strand
CCTGCGGGCGCGGTGACGGACCAGATGCGCGCGAACATGAAATTCCGTATCTGTCTGCGCGTGGAGACAATGGAAGACAGCCGTGAATTGTTGCGGCGCTCGGATGCGGCGTTCTTGCCGCCAAACATTCCGGGCCGTGCGTATGTGCAGGTCGGTAATGAGAATGTCGAGTTGATCCAGGTCGCGCGTGCGGGGGGGCCATACACCGGGCCGGACATCGACACCGAACCACCTGTGATCTGGATTAACCGTCAAGCAACCAAAGATCGCGTGCGCCGTGCTGGGCCGTCGGAAGATGTCCCCGCGCTCTCGGATGTGCTGGTCGAGATCATGCACCAATTGGCGGAAGTGAACGATGATGTGGTCCTGCAGAAGAAACCCTGGCCGGACCCGCTGCCCGCCAAACTCCCGTTGGATGCGCAATACATCGGCGAGGAGCAAGAACGTAATCCGCTGCTGCCTCTGAATCCTGCGCTGCGGGCGTGGCTGCATGGTAAAGGGGCATGGCCTGGGGTTAACTGGAGAGAAGACCCCACGCGTGCGCCTGACGCCATACATGATCCCGATGCCGTGCGTGCTGCCAAACCCATGTACGCTACCATTGGCTTGATTGATCGCCCCATCGACGCGAAACAGGACCCTCTGATCTTGAACCTCACACGCGGGCACGCGGCGGTTTTTGGCGCGTCCGGGTGGGGGAAGACAGTGTTCCTGCGGACTGCGATCATGAGTCTGGCCGCGACACACTCGCCGGACGAAATGCAAGTATATATCCTGGACTTCGGCGGGCGTGGTTTGGATGTTCTGGAAGAGTTGCCGCATCGCGGGGCGACGATATTTCCGTCGGAAGAAGAGCGTGTCGAGCGCCTGCTGCGTAAGCTGGAGCGTATACTCGAAGAACGCAATGTGCTTTTGAGCGAGGCTCGTGCAGACAGCCTCGGTGTGTACAACGCTGCACCGCCTGAGGGAAAAGAAAAGCTGCCTGCGGTGCTGTTCGTGATCGACAACTTCGCTGAGTTCAAGGAAAACTACGAGAACCTGCTGCCGCAGTTGATTGCGATTGCTCGCGAAGGGCGTTCTTATGGTGTGCATCTGCTTATCACTGCCGAGCAGACTAGCGCTGTCCCTGGCAAGCTGTTCAGCCTGATCACCGAGCGTTACGCGCTCAAGCTGGCGGACAAAGCCGAATATGCCAACATCGTCGGGCGCGGTGTGCCGGGTATAGATGATGTTGAAGGACGTGGCTACGTCGCTGTGGGGCGCACTCCGCTAGAGTTCCAGGTGGCGCTGCCGGTAAGTGTCACCACTGATGACGAAGCCGCAGGGGTTGACGATGCGACCAAGCTGGAAAGTCTCGTCGAAGATATGGCCCGTGCCTGGGTCCGCGACTCCGCGCGTGGCTGGACGGGTGACCGACCTGAGAACATTAAGATTCTGCCCGCACTGATCCGGCTGCGTGATGTGCTGCCGGAACTGGGGCAGGTTGCACCAGGTAAGGTACTGGTGACGCTTGGCACCGAAGACCTGGATTTGCAGCCCGCCCAGTTGGATTTGCCGCAGCGCGGCCCACACTTTGTGATCACGGGGCCGCCGCTCAGTGGCAAAACCACTACCCTGCGCACTTTCGCGTTAGGACTAGCCAATAACTATGCACCGGATCAAGTGGCGATGGTGCTGATCGACTTCCAGCAACGTTTCTTCAAGTATGGTGGTACACATACGTTTGGCGATCTACCACACGTGTTGGATGTGATCTCTGAAAAAGAAGAATTGACGGAGATGGTCGA
>CBEVZO010000958.1:0-1793 GCA_965554365.1 uncultured Anaerolineae bacterium | reverse complement strand
CCGTGCCATTCGCACCAAAAACTGCGATAATGAGCACTGTACTGCACACATCAATACGCTTATCAAAAACGGAATTACACATGCCCTCACGCTCTAATGGCACACATGCTAACAAACGCCTACTCCTCTCGTTCGCGCACCCCGACGACGAATCGTTCGGGATGGGCGGCGCGATTGCCTATTACGCTACGCGCGGGGTCGATATCGCGCTGATCTGTTCCACTGACGGCGACGTAGGCATCGTCCCGCCGGAGTTCATGACAGGTTATGACACAGTGGGCGCGCTGCGTCAGGACGAACTGCGCTGCGCTGCCGAAACGCTCGGCATCGGCGAGGTGATCACGTTCGGCTATCGCGACAGCGGCATGATGGGCACACCCGACAACAATCACCCCGACTGTCTATGGCAGGCGGATGAGGACGTTGTCGCAGGGCGCATCGTGCGCGAAATCCGCCGCTTGAAGCCACACGTCATCGTAACATTCGACCCCTATGGCGGCTACGGGCATCCCGATCATATCTTCATGCACCGCGCCACCACGCGCGCCTTCCACGAAGCGGGTGATTCAGCGAAATATCCAGACCAGATCGCGGACGGTCTGGAACCGTACCAGCCCCCCAAACTGTACTACATGACGTTCCCACACTTCCCGCTGCGCGTGCGCATCTGGGTTACGCGGTTGAAGGGCGAAGACCCACGCCGCCTGGGACGTAACCAGGATATCGACCTGTTGGCTATAGCCGACCACATACCGCCCGCCACCACGCAGGTGAACGTCGCGCGCTATCAAGACACCTGGGACGCAGCAGCCGACTGTCACGCCTCGCAGCAGAACCCGCGCAACACCCACAGTTTTGCGGACCGGCTACAGCGCTATATTTACCGTCACCAGGACTTCACGCGTGTGATCCCCGCGCCCAACGGCTCCCGCGCCAAAGAGCGCGACCTGTTCGCGGGAGTTGAGTAACGCTCACGCCACCTGCCCCTGAAGGGCACTCGGTAGCACACATGCGAGGGCGCTTGAGCGTCCTTTGCACTTGTGTAGCTGCGGGTTTCAATCCGCAGCGATCCCCCTACCGGCGGCGTTTCATGCGCCACAACTCAAGCTCCGCCTGGGCGTCAGCAGTAGCGATGCGCTCCAACGCGTCGGCGGCGCTCAGACGCACACACTCATCAGGATCACGCAGCGCGCGGGCGAGATCAGGCACAGCGGCGTCACCAAATCGGATCAACACAGCGGTTGCCGCATCACGGATCGCAGGATCATCATCGCACAACGCCTCCCACAACACGGACAACGCCCGCTGATCACCAAGCCGCCCCAACGCCCGCAGCGCCCGTTCACGCACCTGCCAATGATCCGCATGACGCACAGCGTGCAACAGCAAGTCAAGGCTGCGCGGATCGTGAATTTTGCCCAGCGCATAGACGGCACTGCGCCGCACCCATAAATCCACATCGGGATCATCAAACGCCGCGTGCAGCGAGTCAATCGCGCGCGGATCACCGAGATTGCCCAACGCGGCAGCAGCGGCGCTACGGATGACAGCCGTGTCATCGCACAACAGCGTGAGCAGCGGCTCGACAGCGCGCGCATCCCCCGTGTGGCCGAGCGCAATAGCCGCCACCAACCGTTCCCAGTCGTTAGGGTCTTGGAGCGTTTCCAGCAGGAAATCAACAGTCGTGGGGTCGTCGAAGCGCTTCCAGGCGCGATCAAACGCAGCGAGACGGAAATCGTCCAGTAGATCATCACGCGCGGCAAACGTGCGGCTCAACGCGGCTGCAATGAACA
>CBEVZO010000957.1:0-1801 GCA_965554365.1 uncultured Anaerolineae bacterium | reverse complement strand
CTTCATTCGGTCTATCTCAACCTGCCCAGACTTGACTTTCAAGACGGTATCTACTAACGACTGAAAACTGACAACTGATCACTTATAAGGATTTGGGCCATGTCGTTTTTGGGAATGCCACCAAACATCAATCAACTGAGAGACAAAGGGGAAACGGGCAAGATCATTGAGGCGCTGAAATACCGTCTGGAAGCCTCGCCCAAAGGCGCGCCCGTGCGTGTGGATGCAGCCAAAGCACTCGGCGAAATGCGCGTCGTGGCGGCACTGCCCACCTTGGTAGAAGTCGCACAGCTCGATTCCCCGGCGCAGGATGTGCGCAACGAATGTGTGCGCGCGATTGTACGCATTGGCGGCGGTCCCGCCATCAATGCCGCGATTGAACTGCTCCCTTCCACCGACCATACGCGCGAAAATGCGCGGTTCCGCGACACCATAATCCGGGCGCTGGTGCATATTGGCCCACACGCCATCGAGAAGCTAATCACCGCTGCGGTGGAAACCGAGAATCCGTTCACGCAGACGGCGGCGGCTGAAGCGCTGGTTCGCATCGGCGATGTGCGCTGCATCCGCCCCTTGATCTTGATTGTGGAAACGACTGCGTCGCAGGATGTGTATCACCACATCAGCGATTCGCTGTACCGCTTCGAGAACCCGGCAGCGATCCCCGAATTCATCATCACGATGCACGAACACGCACACGGCAACAATCCGCATTTGCCATATTCGGTCAATGTGGCACGCACGGCGCTGGAACGCATGACCAAGGTGATGTTCGGCGACGATGCGCGTGACTGGGCGCGCTGGTGGGACGAAGAAGGCGAGGCGAAGTTCATGAGTGGAGGCGCGGGATAAATGGACCTACGGGTTTCCAAAAACAGTTGCGGTCGCGTAGAACGCTGAGGATTAAAACCCTCAGCTACGCAAAATCAAAGGACGCTCAAGCGCCCTCGCGTGCGTCACGCGGCGAGCGCCCTTCAGGGGCAAGCGGCATAGCTGACCTCCTTCATCATTTGTTTCGATCCGTGTTCATCTGTGTTCATCCGTGTCCCATTCCGTTTTTGATCTGTTCTTCAATCCGCGTTTATCTGCGTCTCATTCGCTTTACGTCCTCTGCACACCTGCACCCACACCGCCGAATAGTTGCGCCACCTCCGCCACAGCACTACAATTCCCGTTATGACTGAACACACACAACCCTTAACGCTCCCTGAGTTTGAGCCGACGCTGGACGGCTTCCGCGCCGAGGAATTTCTCGCGCTGACCGAGACGCTGCTGGCCTTTCCGATTCAACACGACCAGACTGCGCTGGATGCGGCCCCCTTTCGGTTGGAGCGCCCTGAGCCGCGCCCCGAACCGCCGATTACGCCGCTGCCGCCGCGCTGGTATCCGCGCCCACCGGAACCCGTGATCGAGGCCGCCCGTGCGGCCCTGATTCCGCCGCCGCGCCCCACTGTATTCGAGGGCCGCGCGCAAGACCTCGCGCATGTGCTGCGCCCGCTGCTCGCGGGACATCCTGTGCGCATCTGCGGCGAATCCGGTGTCGGAAAATCGGCACTGCTGGCGCATGTCGCCGCGCACGAACGCACGCGCCAACGCTTCCGCCGCATCTGGTGGATCGACCAACCGGAGCGCCTGGGCCAAACGCTCGCGCTCGCGCTGGATCTGCCGCACGCCCTCGCGGAACACGATCCCGACCGGCGGCGCGCGTGGTTCAAGGAGCATCTGACCGATCACACGCTGCTGATCGTGGACAACCTCACGCCGGACGATCCGCTGCTCGACGCACTGCCCACGCTCACGG
>CBEVZO010000956.1:0-1805 GCA_965554365.1 uncultured Anaerolineae bacterium | reverse complement strand
CCGAGACATTTTGTTGCGCTGGCGCGCAACGAAAATTATGGAGAGGGGGACTTGATCACGCGCCGGATACCCCCTCGTCGCTGCTTCGCAGTAGCGCCTGGATCGCACGCGGCTGTTGATGGGTTGTGTCTGGAACGCACGGCGAGCGACGTGCATCGAACCCTTTCGCCGCGCGGAATTAGTGGTATACTTCCCCTGTTTTGCACCACAATCGCAGTGTGGACGGGAGTTAGTAATGCGAATAGTCGTTAGCGGCTCGATTGCGTTTGATTACCTGATGCAGTTTCCGGGTCGATTTCAGGAACACCTGATCGCCGATGCGCTGGATCGTGTCAGCCTGAGCTTTCTGGTCGAAGACCTGCGCCGCGAGCGTGGGGGATCGGGCGCGAATATTGCGTTCAACCTGGCGCTGCTGGGGGAACGCCCGATTCTGATGAGTACTGCCGGGACCGATTTCCCGGACTACCGCGCGTGGCTCGAACAGCATGGCGTAGATACGTCCGCCGTGCGCGATGTGCCGGGCGTGTTCACGGCGTCATTTTTTTGCAACACGGATACTGAGAATAACCAGATCGGGTCGTTCTATACGGGTGCGATGGCATACACCAAAGGTTACCGGTTGGTGGATGCGGTTGATCCGCTGCCCGATATAGTGATCAACGCGCCCAGTGACCCGAAGGCGATGCTCGAACTGGCGGAAGAATGTCGTCAGCGCGGCGTGCAGCAAATGTTCGATCCGAGCCAACAGGTGATTTGGCTGGAGGGCGACGATCTGCGTTACGGTATTGATCGCTGCGATTTCCTGATCGTTAACGAGTACGAATGGGAAATGGTCGCCAACAAAACCGGACTGACACGCGAGCAGTTCCTCAATGAGGGCAAAACGCTGATCGTGACACACGGTGGCGACGGCGCGCATGTGTATGCGGGCGGTGAGCATTACGAGCTGCCTGTGTTCCCGGTGGAAACCATCGCGGACCCGACAGGGGTGGGGGATGCATTCCGTGCGGGATTGCTGAAAGGCATGGCGTCCGGTTTCGATTGGCACTTGAGCGGGCGCATCGGCGCGCTGGCGGCAGCGTATGTGCTGGAACAACACGGCACGCAGAATCACCACTATACAGTGGCGGAGTTTGTGACGCGCTTCCGCACGGCGTTTGATGACGCAGGTGCGCTCGACGCCTGGCTCAGCGAGTAGGGTGATGACGGGATATGCCGTGCTGCCGCTGACCGATCCGGCGCTGATCCGCGCGTTTCTGGGGCCTGACGCGGGATTGACGGCGTATGCGCTGGGTGACCTCGACCCGGCGATGTGGCCGGAAAGTGAATTCATCGGCGCGTTTCAGGGCGATGAACTGGTCGCGGTCGTGTTGTTTTATCACGGGCTGGACCCGGTGATCATCACCGCGTTTGGCGTGCCGGACGGTGTGCGTGCTGTGTTCGACAGCGTGACGCTGCCGGGCGAGATGTACTCGTTGATGCACGAACCGCTGGGACCAGTGCTGCGGGAGTATTACAATCTGCGCAACCCACACGACGAGTGGCGTATGGTGCTGGACCCTGCGGCGTTTGTTGTGCCTGATCTGGGCGCTATGACGCCGATTTTGCCGGAACACGCGGACGAGTTGGCGGCGCTGTATCAGGGCGCGGCTGCACCGGGTGAGTCTGTAGTGGCGTTCAGTCCGGCGCAGATCGGGCGCGGCGTGTTTTACGGCGTGTGGCAAGATGGCGCGTTGATCGCGACGGCGGGCACACATATCTGGTCCCCGGCGGAAAGCGTGGTCGCGATTGGCAACGTCTTCACG
>CBEVZO010000955.1:0-1809 GCA_965554365.1 uncultured Anaerolineae bacterium | reverse complement strand
GGTGCGTTCGGACCTCGGCGTCTCGGATTGTCCCGCGCTGTGTGGTGATGGGGTCTGTGAGTACGATGAAACGCTCGACACCTGCGCGGCGGATTGCAGTGGCTACTCGGCAGCGGGGAATGTGGCAACCGCGTGTGTGGTTGGCTCCTGCGACGCGTGCTACGAGTCCATTGACTGCTATCCCGACTGCAACGTCTGCTCCTGCGACCTGAACGAGTACGGCTGCCCGTCGTGCTTCTGCGGGTATTAAGCCTACCGCGATCAACAGTTAGCCGTCAGCGGTTAGCGATTAACAAAAACCAAAACGACCTTCTGGGGCGAGTACAGGCTCGTTCTCAGAAGGTCGTGTGTTGTCGGAGAAAAGGCCTCACCCCCCCTCTCCAAGCCAAGGCGCTTGCAATGCGCTTGTGTGTTGTTAGCTCCTCCCCTAAATCCCCTCCCCATTGCGCTGCGCTGATGGAGAGGAGACTTGACCGCATCACCGGTTCCCCCTTGCTCCATCTCGGTGTATAGACTGGGGGGATAGGGGCCGGATTTCCCTACACCGCCGGCGGCAGTTGGCGGTGATAGTCCGTGTGATCCTGTAGAGTCTGCGCAACACGCAGCAACAGCGCCTCCTGGAAGTATGGAGCCTGGAACTGCACCCCAATCGGCAGATTGGACCCAGTCGGCAGCGTGGACGCCGTGAACCCGCCCGGTACGGATACCGCTGGCAGCCCCGCGAGACTCGTCGCGACAGTGTACGCGTCCGCGAGATACTGCGCCAGCGGATCGTCGTACTTTTCCCCGATCAAAAATGGTGGGAACGGCGACGTGGGGCCGATGATCAGGTCGCAGCGCGTAAACGCTTGCTTGTAGTCCTGAATCAGCAGGTTACGCACCTGCGCCGCCTTCTGATACCACGCATCACGATACCCGGCGCTGAGCGCGAACGTGCCCATGATGATGCGCCGCTTCACTTCTTCCCCAAAACCGAGCGCCCGCGCCTGTTTGCTGTACTCTTTGGCGTCGCCTGCGTCGTCCGCGTGCTGACCGTAACGCACCCCATCAAAGCGCGCGAGATTCGTGCTGGCTTCGGCCATCGCGATCATGTAATACGCCGGAATCGCGTGCCGCGAGAACGGCAGCGAAATCTCGACGATCTCTGCGCCCTGCGCCACCAGCAAATCGGCGGTCTGTGTCACGACTTCTTGATGTGCTGGGTCCAATCCCTCGGTGAAATATTCCTGCGGCAGCCCGATGCGTAAGCCCGCCACGCCCTGATCGAGCGTCGCGGTGTAGTCGGGCACGGCTTCCTGCGATGCGGTTGAGTCGCGCGGATCGTGTCCGGCAATCAGTTCCAGCAGCAGCGCGCAATCAGCGGCATCGTGCGCCAGAATGCCGATCTGGTCCAGCGACGAGGCATACGCGATCAGACCGTAACGCGAGACACGCCCGTAAGTCGGCTTGAACCCGATCACGTTGCAGAACGACGCGGGTTGACGGCACGATCCGCCGGTGTCTGATCCCAGCGCCAGCGGAACCATGCGCGCCGCGACTGCTGCCGCTGATCCACCGCTGGTCCCGCCGGGGACACGGTCGTGATCCCAGGGATTATGTGTAGGGCCAAAGTGTGAATTCTCGGTGGAAGACCCCATCCCGAACTGGTCGAGGTTCGTCTTGCCCACAATCACCATACCGCGCGCACGCAGTTTGTGGATCACGGTCGCGTCGTAAGGCGGCACGAAGTTGTGCAGAATGCGCGAGGAACAGGTTGTGAGCAGGCCGCGCGTGCAGATGTTGTCCTTGATCCCGATGGGCACACCGCTG
>CBEVZO010000954.1:0-1810 GCA_965554365.1 uncultured Anaerolineae bacterium | reverse complement strand
CGCGTTCAGATAGCGTGCGTCCGGCAGGTTGCGGATGCTGCGCTCGACCGCTTCATCCTTCTCGGCCAACAGCACCAACGTTTTCACGTCGCCGACCAACGTCTGCAATGACTCGGCCATCGCTTTGGTCTTGTGCGTCTCTGCGGTGAATTCTTCCACCACAACGATCTGGTCGTCAGCGAGCAGCGCGGAAAGCGCGCTGCGCAGCGCCCCACGTCGCATAGTGCGCGGCATGTCTTTGGTGTACTTACGGGGCTTTGGCCCGTGCGCCACACCACCACCGACAAAGATCGGGGCCGAGCGCGCGCCGTGACGGGCACGGCCTGTGCCCTTCTGTCGATACCACTTGGCTTTGGTCAGGTTGACCTCGCCGCGCGACTTGGTGAAGTGTGTACCCAGGCGTGCATTCGCCATCTGGCGCACGTATGCCTGGTGCATCAACCCCATGTTGATTTCTACTTCAAAGATATCAGCTGGGAGGTCAGCTTTGCTCACCTCTTGGCCAGCCATATTGAGAACTGGTACTTGCATGATGTCCGACTCCTCTGGCGCGGGCCGATTAGTGACCCTTACGGGCCTGCTTGATCAGCAGAATGCCGCCCTTCGCGCCGGGGACTGACCCGCGCACGGCGAGAATATTCTGCTCGGCATCGACCGCCACGACCTCAAGATTCTGGATCGTCACACGGTCACCACCCATCCGGCCACTCATACGCATCCCTTTGAACACGCGACCTGGGGTCGAGGTTGCACCGATCGAACCCGGCGCGCGTTCACGATCCGACTGACCGTGCGTTTTCGGACCACGATGGAACCCGTGCCGCTTGATTGTACCGGCAAATCCGCGCCCTTTTGACGTGCCAACCACGTCCACGCGATCACCGACTTCGAACGCATCCTCAACCGTCAGTTTCTGGCCTTCTTCCACGTCAATTTCCTTGCCCTTGACACGGAATTCGCGCAGCACACGCAGGTCGGGCAAGCCCAGCCCGTTGCGCTGCAAATGACCCCGCCGTGGCTTGGTCAGACGCGAGTCGCCATTTTTACGATGCGGCGCTTCGTCGAACCCAAGCTGTACAGCAGTGTATTTATCTTTGTCTGCGGTGCGAATCTGCGTGACGTAGCACGGCCCGGCCTCGATCACCGTCACCGGGATCACCTGGCCGTTCTCGTCAAAGATCTGGGTCATGCCCACTTTTTTACCAATGATGCCCTTCATGGTGCCTCCAAGGGACTGTGTAGCGCGCACGGGCCTCACCACGCTGCGCCCCACGCATCATCCCGGCTTCGCCTTACTCTGTTCCGGCGGCGAAAGCGCTTAGATTTTGATCTCGATATCCACGCCCGCCGGAAGATTCAGTCGCATTAGCGTATCAATCGTCTTGGCGTCAGGTTCCATCACATCGATCAGGCGCTTGTGCGTCCGAATCTCAAAGTGTTCCTGCGAGTCTTTGTCGATGAACGGTGAGCGCCGCACAGTGAACCGTTCGATACGTGTAGGCAGCGGGACCGGCCCGACTACCCGTGCGCCCGTACGTTCGGCTGTGGCGACAATACGCTGTGCGGACTGGTCCAGCACGCGGTGATCGTACGCCTTCAGACGGATGCGGATTTTCTGCTTAGCCATAAGTTTCCTCACTCTTTACTCGTACGATTGTGCTTCGAGTACTTATCGGGAGACTGACAGTGACCACCGTGATGCTGCATGTGTTGCGCGATGCAACTTGCCAGTCTCCAATTATTACCGTAAGAGTCTTACTCGATGATGTCGGTGATGACACCAGCGCCAACGGTCAGGCCACCTTCGCGG
>CBEVZO010000953.1:0-1810 GCA_965554365.1 uncultured Anaerolineae bacterium | reverse complement strand
CCCACCAATTCATGCACCGCAATCGCCGTCGAGGACGCGCCAATGCCGCCCGACGCAATCGTGACCCGCGTCCCCTGATACGTTCCCGTCGCCACCGCATACTCGCGACTATGGTTGATCAGGTATGCGTCGTCCAACAGCGCCATGCCGCGCGTCACCCGCGCTGGATCACCTGACAGCAGCACCAACGGCGCAACATCGTCCGGCTTGCATTTGAGATATAAACTTGCGTCTGTCATTATTCCCCCAGGATGTTTCCGAAATGTGCCCGGTGACGCGCCATCGCCGCTGCCCAATCCGGCAGATTCGTCTGGCAGCCCACCGCCTCCACTACAAAGGACGCGACCACCGCACCCAACCGCGCACTCGCCAACGGACTCGCGCCTTTCAGCAGTCCCGCCAGTAACCCCGCCGCGAACGCATCTCCCGCGCCGGTCGGGTCCATGACCTCCGCCACCGGAACCGCCGAAACGCGATGCGTGCCATACGACACCACCACGTCCGCGCCATCCACGCCGCGTGTGATCACCATCGCGCGACAACGCCCCTGTACCACGTCTTCCGCCGACGCCGCCCCGATGGTACGCAGCACATATTCCGCCTCGACATCGTTCATAATGACGTACTCGCTCGCGTCCAAAAACTCGCGCAGCACGTCCGGCGGATAAGCCAGCACGTCGGCTTTCATCATCCACACCAACGGAATATCCGCGCGCCGCATCTCGCGCACAAACTGGCGGTTATAGTCCAACTGCCCCACCGTCACCAACGCATACGTTGTGCCCGCTGTGCTACGCAGGTCGAGCGCCCCGGACCACTCATCCGCCGCGCCACCGAGGAAAAACGTCTGCGTGCGGCCCTGCGGATCAACGTAGAGCGTGCTGCGCGAGGTTGGCTGATCCGGCAACATGGTCACCTGCGCCGTGTTGATGTCGAGCGACTCCAGGTGTGCGCGATACGTGCGCCCCTCATCATCCTCGCCTAGCACGACCGCCGCCCCGGTGTTAAAACCGAGCCGCGTTAGTCCCACAGCCACGTTGATCCCGCACCCGCCATACATCGGCGGCTCCGGCAGCGCCAACACATGCGCCGTTTCGCCGGACAGCGGACTATGCGACACGCGCACAATCGTATCGATGCTCGGATACCCTGTCACCAACACATCCACGCGCTAATCCTCCCTATAATGATCGAGCAGCGCCAGCGCCGCCGCCACCGACGCCACTTCGCCCATATACTTGTCGATGTCTTCGAGATTCGCCGTGTGCAGATGCAGCTTGTCCGTCGAGACGCACTCGCGCGGAACCACGACGCGATAGTTGTGCTGGAACGCGTCCTGCGCCGTCGCGCGGATGCACACATTCGTCTTGGTCCCGGTCAGGATCAGCGTGTCGATGTGGTTATCGCGCAGAATCAGATCAAGGTCTGTCGCGAAAAACGCGCTGTAACGCCGCTTATTGAGTACGTAATCTTCCGGCTCCGGCGTCAGTGGCGGCGCGAGTTCCACGCCCGGCGTGCCCTCCATGCAGTGATCGCGCACATGCTCCAATTCCCAATCCGGTTTCCCCGCACGGTGTTGGTCAATGATCCAGATGATCAGCGCGCCGCGCTCGCGGGCCGCGCGCACCAGCGCATCGATCTGCGGCACAATCGCCGCCGCCTGGGAATGTGATACTTTGCCCACCGGATCGGTGAAATCTTTGACCACGTCAATCACTAATATTGCGGCTTTGCTCATCGTGTATCTGCTCCACCGGGCGACCCACTGACCCCGGCATTCTCTCGTCATACGATCATCGCGGATCGCCCC
>CBEVZO010000952.1:0-1811 GCA_965554365.1 uncultured Anaerolineae bacterium | reverse complement strand
CACCAGCAAAAAACCTAGCACGATCACCCCGCGCAGCACGTCGGTGGCGATCATCACGCGCTTGCGATTGAAGCGATCCGCGACCACACCCGCAAGAGGACTGACCAGGAACGGCGCAAGCATCCGCACCACGAACAACGCACCCACCGCGAGGCCCGACTCGGTCAGCGAGTTGACCAGCGCCGCCGCCGCGATCAAGTTGAACCAGTCGCCCAGCAGCGTCACAATCTGCCCGAACCACATGTAGCGGTAATTGCGGTTAGTACGGACCAGGTCGTAATAGGTGCGGAGTGTGCCCTGTTGTTTCATGCGCGAAGTGCCCACGCGCGATCCCCGTTCTCGTGCCAGCGGTGACACAGGTTAGAGAGGTTGTGCGTGCATATTCTAAAGAGATTTCCCCAGCGTGCCACTAGTAGATTAACGTAGATTGATGGTATTGTGCTATCCCACCAGTTTCTACCCGCGCCGATCAACGTTATAATGCGCAGCAGTGCGCCGCCATGCCTCCCCGCGTTGCCGGGGACAGGCCGCGCGACTTCATGCGAAGATTCACATACCAGACGCGCACAGCGGTGATACGATCACCAGCGCCGTGCGGGTGAGGAGCGAATGAGATCATGCGCGTATTGTTTGTGTCAGCAGAGATGAAACCGTTTGCGAAGACCGGCGGGCTGGGCGACGTGGTGAGCGATCTGCCGCGTGCGCTGCGCGCTAAAGGCGTGGATGCGCGCGTCCTGATGCCGCTATATGGCCCGGTCAAGGCGAAATTCGCGGATCAATTGCAGGAAACCTTCCGCTTCCACTTCACGCGTGAGCCAGGAACGGCGGAAATCATCATCCACACCACCGAGCATGACGGTGTGCCGGTGTACTTTCTGGAAAGCTGGCCGTTCTTCGGGCAAGGCGACACCGTTTACACTGACACCGACTGGGATCGCAAACGGTTTGTGTTCTTCGCGCAGGCGGCGCTGGCGACAGTGTGGCAACTGCGCGAGGGTTGGCACAACGGCGAGTCGTGGTTCCCTGACGTGCTACACGTTCACGACTGGCACACAGCGCTGATCCCGTTCCTGGTCCACGAGGCACGGCTGGGCGTGGGCTGGGAGGATGTGGCGACTGTCCTCACGATTCACAACATGGGCTACCAGGGGTGGGACTCCGGTGGAGAACTCACATACGCCGCTGTCCCCACACGCTACGATCCCATGCTGGGCGGTCTGGGTAAATCCGACAACCTGCTGGGCATCGGCATCGCGTATGCGCAAAAGCTGAACACGGTCAGTCCGCGCCACGCCTACGAACTGCGCTATCCGCGTTTTGGCGCGGGCCTGGAGGGTGCGATCTGGGGGCGCGAGGCCGATTTTGTCGGCATCCTCAACGGGCTTGACTCGGAGCGCGTAAATCCCGTCGCCGATCCAAACGTACCGCACCCATACAATATGGCGACCTTCCGCACCGTGCGCCCCAAGAACAAAACCGCCCTCCAAGCGGAGGTAGGTCTGGAACAAAAGCCGGATACACCGCTGCTCGGCATTATCAGCCGCCTTGTCGCGCAGAAAGGCATGGATTTCGCGACTCCGGCGCTGCGGCATTTGCTGACGCACAGCGATGTACAGCTCGTGGTGTTGGGCGCAGGCGAGCCGGAGATCGAGGACGCCATGCGCGTGTTGGAATGGGACTTTGGGTACAAGGCGAAAGCGGTGATCGACTTCCGCCCGGACCTCGCCTCAATGATGTACGCAGGCTGCGATCTGATGCTCGTGCCGAGCCGCTATGAGCCGTGCGGCCTGACACAGTTGTTCGCGATGCGT
>CBEVZO010000951.1:0-1813 GCA_965554365.1 uncultured Anaerolineae bacterium | reverse complement strand
CATGAGGCATCCCCTGCATCGCCGCATCCGGGTGTTCGCCAACACCCGCAAACACCCGCAGTGCGATATCGACGCGTACGGCCATGCCGAGCGGAATGCACGGGGCAAACAACCAGCAGCGTACGAAGCAAGACATGGTGAGCGAGATTTCACAGCACGAAGGCGGACGTAGAGCGCAAGATCGCAGGGCAGGAAGGACACGCCGCGACGGTCATCCTGGCGCAGCAAGACACCATGGATAACGGATGTGCTGCTTGCACGACAGACACACATCAGGCACGTGCGTGTCGCTTGTGGGTCGTGTCGCGCGGTGCGGAACAAAGGAGAACATACGGTGCGTTACACAGCCTGTTGAGATCGATTTGAACCAGTTTCGTGTCGCACACCATGCACTACATCACTGAAACGACGCCAATCTCCGTCAGCCATTTCGACCCTCAAACTGTTTCGCCAGCGCCAGAAGTTTGGTGACGGTGTTCCAGTTGCGTGCCGTACCGGACACCTTCAACTTACGCTCGATGAACGCATTCGTAAGCTTAGATCGTCCCAGGCCATCCGGATAGTAGAGGTATGCTTCCATCCCCATGATATGGATCGTCTCAGGGCCAATATGCAACTCCATCAGATCGACCATGGCGTCCAGCGTGGGGTTGTCCGACAGGAACATGATCACCAACTTACTCGGATCGGCATCGTCAGCCGCGAGTGGATGTTGGCTCACCGAGTCTCTGAACTGCGCGTGGGTGCGCAGCAGCACAGTGGAATGAAATCCGAAACGCTGTTCAATGCCTTGCTCGATCTGCCTTACAATTGCCGAGTGATCTGTCTGCTCGCTCTGGAACACGACATTGCCGCTCTGTAACAAAGTCTGAGAGCCAGCCATACCAAGGTCTGCAAATAGCGCGCGCAGGTCCGCCATCTTGATTTTCTTCTTACCCCCGACGTTGATGCCCCGCAGCAAAGCGATGGTGACCGGCATAGTAGCTATCCTTTGGCTTGGATGATCGCAGTGTTTCAGATTCTAGAGGTTTGAGCGTGCCATGGCTAATCGCATGCGAGGTTCATTGTGCCGCCAAATAAGGCAGCAGTTCATCGCGACAAATAGGCAGGCTGCGCAGGCTCAGCGTGTCGCCATCAACGAACGAGGCAAAAGTCTGGATCGGCTGGCGGTACAGCACGCGGTGGAGGTACTGTGCAGCAACAGCGGCAATCAGGTCGTTGACGAACAAACCTTGCTCACCTCTCGCCACCAACTCCGCGCACGACAGCCCAACGCCTTGCGACTCTGATGGCGTTGACGGTGGAGGTTCCGGTTCGAGCAACTGGGGAAACAGCAAAGCAGCGTTCGGCAGATGCGTGTAGGTGTCTTGCGAGCCGTCCAGGCAGCGCCGCATTACGTCGGAGTCGCGTGTATTGCCCAGAATTACCTGCCCCGCGTTAGTGAAGTTGCCGCAGTCCAGCCAGAGCGCATCCTCCACCTTTGCCAACTCTGCACGGGCTTGCTCGTTGTCCACCGCACCAATCAGCAGCGTGGAACGTGGGTGCGTGACATGGCGTTCCACACTGAACGGCTGGTCCACTGCCGAGATGCTCAAGCCCAAAGCGGCGTTAAATCGCGCAGCTAGCACACGGGCTTTGTTCTGTCCAACGTCGCCGTAACAAAACAACTGCCGCCCGATGTTCTTCTCTGCCACTGTGTCAGGGTCGATGAAGCGAATCGCAGGCACATGCAGCCGTGCCTGCCCCATGTCATACGCCAGCCGCGCCATACTCCGCGCGATCTGCGCCCCGGTGCCGCCGAGCCCAACGAGGA
>CBEVZO010000950.1:0-1814 GCA_965554365.1 uncultured Anaerolineae bacterium | reverse complement strand
ATAATTTCAGCATGTAAGCGCGACACACCGGGATCGCTGTCAATGGATAGATCAGCTTCCATCCGCCCAATGGTGAACGGGAAAGCTGTGACCATAAAGTTACGGCCTTCTATATGCTTATCTGGGCAACCGAGTATCGCGATCCGGATCGCGCCCACTTGCAGCGCCCCGTCGCCCATGACATTGGTCATGTCGGGGTCTATTTGAGCCGCAACGTTTTCCTGACTCGCAGCGAACGCGTTCCGCACGGGGGTAGCGAAGAACTGCGTCACGACTCGCGTCAACCAGGGTTGCCCCATATCCTCGCCAGATGACTCGGCAGGTGTTCGTATTGGCTTTGCAGGCGTACGCTGCGCAGACAAGAAATTGGTGCCTGTACCCCAACCGCGTACAGTTTTTGTCACACTGAGAATCAGATGCCCTAGCAATCGGACTATGCCTACCAAAATGCGTATGAGCAACACCAGCACTGTAGGCCCGGCATACACCGCCACGGTGCTACCAACCACTAGGCCAATCACGGTCAGCACGTTGGTCGTGTTAATGAAATCAGGCTGTTTAATCTTTCCTAGATCAGGGACTTTGATGCTTTGAATACTGCCCGGTAGAACAACTACAAATAGCAGAAACCACATGAATGCTGTGACAAATACAAACAGCACCAACCGCCAGAGAAACGGACGCGCAGATGCTCTTCCTCTTGACGGCACAGAAGTGCTTTGGACTGAAGGGGCAAGCAGCATGCCGGTTTGCGCCCCCGCAAGCTCTTTCCGAGATACTGACGCAGTGAAAAAAGCTGTTGTCTCGCCCGTGTTCCTGCGAATCGCCCCCTGAAACGCTTGCGCGAATGCTGAGCAGGTCGGGAAGCGGTCCTGCACACGTTTGGCGAGCGCGCGCTCCACCACCAACGTCACCGCTTCGGGAATCTCCGGGCGGAAGTTGTGCGGCGGCGTGGGCATCTCATTCAGGTGTTGGTGCATGAGGGAGGTGGCGGTCTGCGCGTCAAACGGCAGTTGCCCCGTCACCAACACATAGGTCATCACCCCTAGCGCGTACTGGTCAGTGGCGGGCACGATTTCTTCCCCGCACCATTGTTCCGGAGCCATGTAGGGCCATGTTCCCAACACCATGCCGACATCGGTCAACGCCTGCGTCGCCTGCGCCAGCTTCGCGATCCCAAAATCGACAAGGTACGAGTGCCCGCGCTTATCAAACATCACGTTGGCAGGTTTGATATCGCGGTGGATCACGCCCTCGCTGTGCGCGTAATCGAGCGCGCTGCCCAATTGCCCCAGCATTTCCGCGATCTCACCCAGCGAAGGTAATGACTGTTCGTTGTGGAGATGCTGCTTCACACGCTCCTCCAACGTGCCGCCACCGAGCATTTCCAGCACGATGTAGCTCACCCCATCCTGTATCCCATAATCGAAGATGCGGATAATGTGGGGGTGCTGCAATGCCGCCGATGTTTCCGCCTCGCGCGTGAAGCGGTCCACATAGCCCGTCTCATGCGCCAAGTTCGCCGAGAGAATCTTCACCGCGACATAACGCTTCAGGTTCGACTGATAGGCACGATAGATGGCCCCCATGCCACCCGCACCGATCAGTTCATGTAGTTCATACTGTCCCAGGGTTGTCCCGGTGAGGTGGTGGATACTCATGTTGTGCGGCCCCTTGCTGAGCGGATGCAAAAATCTGATCCAAGTATAGGCTCAAGTATAGATCGCTTTACAAGTGGAGTAAACAGCATGGTAGGGCGGGGGTTCACGAACAACCTGTCAGGCGAGTTGACTTTGGTTTACCCCTCCCCCTAG
>CBEVZO010000949.1:0-1816 GCA_965554365.1 uncultured Anaerolineae bacterium | reverse complement strand
TTCAGATCAACCCTGATATCACCAACGAGGCGTTCGACACGATGCTGTGGCTCGCGGAGCGCATGGGCATCAAGTGGATCAAGATGCAGTGGGCGTGGGATCAGATGGAGCCAGAGCCGGGCGTCTTCAGCCAACGCTTCTACCAATACCGCGTGTATGCGCAGCGGGCGGATCAGAAGGGCTTCAACGTCATGATCAGTCTCGCCAAAGCGCCGGATTGGGCACGCAATACCACCGAGGAAGAAGGCCCGCCCATTGATCCGAACGCGCTGGGGAGCATGATCACGCGCATGATGAGCGAAGTGCGCGTAGACCTGTATGGCAACTCCTATTTTGAAGCGATTGAAGTGTGGAACGAGCCGAATCTGCGCCGCGAGTGGAATGGCGCGCAGATGGGCGGCGCACAGTATATGCAGTTGTTCGACGTGGCCTACAACGCGATCCGCGCGGGTGAAGGCGGGCACAGTGTCACGGTGATCACGGCGGGCCTCGCGCCCACCGGCTGGAATGACGGCGTGACCGCCATTGACGACCGCGAATTCCTGCGCCAGATGTACGCGGCAGGGCTTGCAAATCCGGGGTATCAGAACGTGGCGGTGGGCGTGCATCCTTATGGCGCGCACAATGCCCCGGATGCGCGCTGGTGCGGCCAGGAGGATTGCGGCGAGCCGGGGTACAACAACCACCCGACGTGGTTCTTCATTCACACGCTGGAAGACTACCGCGCGATTATGGAGCAGAACGGCGACACGGCGCGTCAACTCTGGGCGACGGAGTTCGGATGGGGCACGTATGAGGGCTTCACCAACACCGCCGGAGACCCCGCGATCCCGCCCGCCGATCCGCCGTACCTGAACTGGATTGACCAGCAGACACAGGGGCATTACATCATCCGCGCGTTTGAAATCGGGCGCGACCTGCCGTATGTGGGACCGATGATGCTGTGGAACCTGAATTACTCGAATCAGGAATTGCTCGACGCCTCTGATCCGCGTGCGGCGTATGCGTTGCTGCGTGGTGGCGAAGACCCGCTGCGTCCGGCGTTTATCATGATCGAGCAAGCGCCGAAGACGTATTAGGCGGACAGCGATTGGCTGTTAGCAATTAGCCGTCAGCCATTAACGATTAGCAGTTGGTGTGGCTATGCATGCCGGGAGGGAGGCTTTTTCCGTCCCGGTTTTTACTGAATTTGCATTCAGGGGGACGTCTATTCCCATGTGAGATGGATGATAGTAACCTCACCGCCGTGCTCGCGGCGGGGAATGTCGTCATCATACGTCATGACGAAGTGCGTTCCCGGTGGCAAAAAGCGACGTGCCATGCCATACAGCTCCCCATACACATAGTCGTCGGGGTAGGGCATCTTGAGGGTGTATTTTACGCGCTTTTCGCTGACTTTCTCGACGGTGATGTACCCCGCATCGCCGTTACGATGTAAAGTCTTACTCATCTCGGAAGTGAGCGCCAGCGTTTCATCAAAAGAAAGCCCTTCAAATTCCGGCGGGAAAACAACCGTTTCGGCGTTTTTGATGCCAATGCTGACAAAATCGAACATGGCGTCGCCTTGCTCGGAAAGATCGCTTAGCACATCTAGAAAGTTTTGCAAAGGATACCATTTTTCGGGGTCGATTTCAGCTAAATCATGTTTTTCCAGGATGGGGAGGATGTTGTCCCGGTTGGCACTCTTGATGAAGCCCAACACGTTGCGTCCGATGATCTCGACATTAGGATCAAATGAGGTATACCTGGTCATCACGCTCACCTTTCACTTCTGCCCGATATTACCAATTTTACGATAAACGGCGATTGAACTCAA
>CBEVZO010000948.1:0-1824 GCA_965554365.1 uncultured Anaerolineae bacterium | reverse complement strand
GCGAGATTGAACCGTCTCGGATGGAGAGGGGGGACCGAGGGGGGTGAGGCCGTTCTGCACACAATCTCGCATCACACAATCTTAATGTTATCCACGCCCCGCCCCAATCAGGCGACCTCGCCCGCCGCACAGACTCACGTCCGCCACACCAACTGACGCCCATCGCGCCACCACACCGCCACCTCGCCGCAGTCCGCCGCCTGGAATCCCAACTTGATGCACGTATTCCGCGCTGAGTTTCCCGTCGTCAACGGCAATACAACCGTCCGCACCCCCTGCTTGAGGCACAACGTCATACTGCGCACCAGCAACGCCCGCGCAATCCCTCGGCGCTGATATGCCGGATCAAGCGCCAGATCAATGATATGCGCATCCTGATCAACCTGCGCCAATACAATGTATCCCACAACTACCCGCTTCTTATTTAGCGCCACAAGACTCGCCGTCGGATTCCACGCATCCACACCAGACAACTGCCCCGCCCACAACCACCGCAACCGTTCGACCTGACGCCCCTCATCCGCGATGTGCGGGTCTGCTACCGCCTCAATGCCCCCCTGATGCGCCTGCACCGCGACACGCTCCACCCCGGCCTGGAAATCGTCTTGCCAGGGCACGATCTGCACCTGCTTGGGCAACGGCAGCACAGGAATCGGCGTAGTGCGCAGCGGGCGCACCATCCGGCAGCGCTCAAAAAGGACCAAATCGCGGCGCATCCAGGCCTCCCGCGCACCAGGGGCTTCATCGCGAAAACGCACTTCGATGATGTCCAGGGCTGGCGATTGGTGCAGCGCGGAAAACACGTATTCGACCAACGCCTGTCCCCACGACGGCGCGGCCTCCGGCTCCACATACAACACCAACACCTGCGCGTGCGTTTGCATTTTGTCACGCCAACGCCACGCCGCGAATCCGCGCGCTACGCCGCCGTCATACATACACGCTCCGCGGATACGTCCCTTTTCCAAAGCAACGCGTAACTGCGTCACGCTGGACTCGGCATCGCGCCCCCGCTGATCGGCACGCTGGCGCAGCAACCGTTCCTCCGCTGCTTCCAACGTGTGCAATGCCTCGATACGCATCATCATTTATGGTCCTTTCCATGCGATGCAGCCTGTGCTGCCCAGCCCTACACATGATCCAGACTTGCGCCTATGCCCCAAATACCGCGCGATACGCCTCATCGTCGCGGTGATCCACCAAATACCCGCATACACAGTACCTGAATATCACAGGTATTCAGTCCGTTTCGCGATTGAGATTCAGTCGGTTTGATTCAAGCAACGCATTAAACTCATCCCACCATGTGGCAGGCGTGTCATCTTCCTCGGTTTCCCACTGTGCCAGCAGCGCCTTGATACGTTCATGCTGTGGCGTCGTGTCTGCGAGTTCATCTGCACCAATAACCGACACAATACGTCCCTCTCGGCTCTGTACAATGACTTCACTGCTCAGATCGCGCGCAATAGACTTAGCGATTTCGATAGCCTCTTGCTGCGTGCGTGTGATGCGGGTGAGCCGGTCATCGCCTGCCCCTTTGACCGCCCATCCGCCCTGGTGTGGCACAACCCATTGATGGTTTTTAGTTGTGTTGACCATGTTCAATACCTCACCACACTACCACTCCTACCCTCATTCTACCATCGCGCCCCAGCAGAAGGAACTCGCCAACACGTCAGAACACGTCAGGGACAAATCAGCCACACGAGTTTCTCCCCCGCTCCGGCTTGGCGGGAGAGGGAGCCGGGGGGTGAGGTAAACACAGGAAACGGAGTCGTACGCGCTTACTCCTCCAACGGCGGCACATCGAAGTTTTGCAGCACA
>CBEVZO010000947.1:0-1824 GCA_965554365.1 uncultured Anaerolineae bacterium | reverse complement strand
CGCGCCCGGTGTCGCTCCCGCATCATTGGTCGCCGCTGTGCAGAAAGCCGGATTCGATGTAATCCAGGCTGAGGATGCAGGCGAACTCGAAGACGTTGAGCAAGCCGCACGCGAGGCGGAGTTCCGGCACAACTTGCGCCGTGTCATGATCGGCGCGTTGTTCACAATCCCGTTGTTCGTGATGAGCATGGCGCGCGATTTCGGGCTGCTTGGCGCGTGGGCGAATGCTGCGTGGGTCAACTATCTGTTCTGGGCGCTGGCAACACCGGTGCAGTTCTGGGTCGGATACGATTTCTACATCAGCGGCTACAAGTCAGTGCGCAACGGCTCTGCGAACATGGATGTGCTAATCGCGCTGGGGTCTAGCGCGGCGTATTTCTACAGCATCCCCGTGACGTTAGGCGCTCTCTCAGGGCATGTCTACTTTGAAACCTCCGCCACGATCATCACGCTGATCGCCACCGGCGGCTTGCTGGAAACCATCGCCAAAGGGCGCACCAGCGCGGCGATCAAAGCGCTGATGGGTTTGCGCGCCAAAACTGCGCGCGTGGTGCGTGATGGAGTCGAGCAAGACATCCCGATGGAGCAAGTGCGCGTCGGCGATACCGTCATCGTGCGTCCCGGCGAGAAAATCCCGGTCGATGGCGTGGTCCTTGATGGGCACAGCGCAGTAGACGAGAGCATGATCACGGGCGAGAGCCTGCCCGTAGATAAAGCACCAGGCGACACGATGATCGGTGCCACGATCAACAAACAAGGGATGCTCAAGTTCGAGGCGACGAAAGTCGGGCGTGAAACCGCGCTGGCGCAGATCATCCGGCTGGTAGAGCAGGCGCAGGGCAGCAAAGCACCGATTCAACGCCTCGCGGATCAAGTTTCTGCTGTGTTCGTGCCTGCCGTGATCACGGTGGCGCTGATCACCTTCGCGATCTGGATCATCGGCACGGGCGATTTCACGCCCTCGCTGGTGCGCATGATTGCAGTATTGGTGATCGCGTGTCCGTGCGCAATGGGCCTCGCCACACCGACCGCCATCATGGTCGGGATGGGCAAAGGAGCCGAAAACGGCATCCTGTTCAAGAGCAGCGCCTCGTTAGAACGCGCGCATCAACTGACAGCAGTCGTACTCGACAAAACCGGCACGCTGACGCGCGGCGAACCGAGCATGACCGATATTGTGGTCTGTGATACCGCGACGCTCGATGAAACAGCGTTGCTCCAACTAGCGGCGAGTGCTGAACGCGGCAGTGAGCATCCGTTGGGCGCAGCGATTGTGAACGCCGCCCAGGAACGTGAGTTGTCGCTCAGTGATGCGCGGCACTTTGAAGCGCTCACCGGGCAGGGCGTGCGCGCCGAAGTGGACGGACACATCGTGCTGCTCGGCAACTTGGCGCTGATGACCGAACAAAGCGTGCAGCTTAACAGCCTGGAAGCTGAGGCACAGCGCCTACAACACGAAGCCAAAACTGCGATGTGGTTAGCCGTCGATGGACAGGCTAGCGGCGTGATCGCGGTAGCGGACACCATCAAGGACAGTTCACCGGAAGCGGTACGGCATCTGAAAGCGCAAGGGTTGGAAGTCGTGATGATGACCGGCGACAACCAGACTACCGCCGAAGCGATTGCGCGCGATGTGGATATCGACCGCATCTTCGCGGAGGTCAAACCCGCCGACAAAGCCGCCTACGTGAAACGGCTGCAAGACGAAGGGCATGTGGTGGCAATGGTCGGTGACGGCATCAACGACGCACCCGCGCTGGCCCAGGCTGACGTAGGCATCGCCATTGGCACAGGCACAGATATCGCGATGGAAACCGCTGACGT
>CBEVZO010000946.1:0-1824 GCA_965554365.1 uncultured Anaerolineae bacterium | reverse complement strand
CAATCGCAAGCAGTCCCGCCGATCCTGTGCGCCGAACTACACATTACGGCGGCAGATGGCACATCACGGCTTGTGCTACTCGATCTGGACCTGGTACGCACGACACAGCCCGATAAAACGGAGGGCGACAAACAGGCTATCTGGCAGGTCTATGACACCGCGCGCCAGATGCAGATTATCTGGGTGTGGGACTTTTTTCGCATCCAGAGTCACATTATTTTGCGCGTGGGATTGCCCGCCGCCGATCACACGCCGGAACCCGACTGGCAGAGTACACTCGATGCGCTGCGTGCCACACAGAAAGGCGACCGGATCACGCTGAAGGTACAATCGACATGCGCGAACATTCAGCAGCAACACACGCTAACCGCCGCGCCGTCCGAGTGGTCGCCGGGATAAAAAGACACTGTGCAATTGACGCACATAACAACTATTGAAGCTAACGGCTGAATGCTGACCGCTGAAAGCTGATTGCTACCAAGCGAAGCGAGGAACCTCCATGGTCGATACTTCATCTATCAAGAAAATTCTGATTGCCAATCGCGGCGAGATCGCCGTGCGCGTGATCCGTGCCGCGCGTGAGTTGGGCGGCATCCAGACCGTCGCCGTTTACTCTGACGTGGACCGCGAGGCGCTGCATGTCCGTCACGCGAACGACGCTTACCACATCGGCACACCAGCCCCGCGCGAGAGCTATCTCAACATCGACAAGCTGCTCGACGTGGCGGCGAAATCTGGCGCGGACGCGGTACACCCCGGTTACGGCTTTCTCAGCGAACGCGCAGAATTCGCGCAGGCCGTGATCGACGCCGGGCTGATCTGGATCGGTCCCTCGCCGGATGCGATCAATAACATGGGCGACAAACTGGCGGCGCGTGAGATCATGCAGCAGGCGGGTGTGCCGGTCGTGCCAGGGACAGCACCAGGCCTCAACGATGAGGAACTGATCGCGGCAGCGCCGGCGATTGGCTATCCGGTGATGGTCAAGGCGGCGGCGGGCGGCGGTGGTAAAGGGATGCGCGTGGTGCGCGAGCCGGAAGAACTCGCAGCAGCACTCGCCTCGGCGCACCGCGAAGCCGAAGCCGCGTTTGGCGACGGTACGGTGTATCTCGAAAAGCTGATCGAGGGCGCGCATCACATCGAGTTCCAGATTCTCGCGGATCAGCACGGCCACACGATTCACCTGGGCGAGCGTGAATGCAGCATCCAGCGTCGTCATCAGAAGCTGTTCGAGGAATCGCCTAGCCCGTTCATGGACGACGACTTGCGCGCGCAGATGGGCGCGGCGGCGATTGCGGCGGCTGAAGCGGTTGGTTATGTCAACGCGGGCACGGTGGAGTTCCTGGTCGATGCGGACAAGAACTACTATTTCCTGGAAATGAACACGCGTCTGCAAGTCGAACACCCGGTCACGGAACTGGTCACGGGCGTGGACCTCGTGAAAGAGCAGATTCGCATCGCGCGCGGGCGGCGTATGGGGCCGTTGGACGGGGTGACGATCAAAGGCCACGCGATTGAGTGCCGCATTAATGCCGAAGACCCCTACAACAACTTCCTACCGTCGGTGGGTCCGATCACGGTACATGTGGCCCCCACCGGGCCGGGCGTGCGTCTGGACAGCGGCATTTACGCGGGCTACGTGGTCACGCCGCACTATGATTCGATGCTCGCGAAAGTGATCGCGTGGGGCGAAACGCGCGGTGAGGCCCTGTTGCGGATGCGGCGGGCGCTCAACGAGTACAAGATCATGGGTCTCAAGACGAATATTCCGTTCCACCAAATGCTGGTGGACAACACGCGTTTCCAGACCGGGCGCTACGACAC
>CBEVZO010000945.1:0-1826 GCA_965554365.1 uncultured Anaerolineae bacterium | reverse complement strand
TTTCCCCGCAGGCGGAGAAAGAGGGGAGCAAGCACGCAGTTAGGCCCCTCTCCGCACGTGGAGAGGGAGCGGGGGGTGAGGTCCAATTTTCACACATGGTTATTTGAGCGCGAAGTTGTGCATTCCGCGTTTTCGGTACACGATTAAGGTACGCCGCAATACCTTGTGTTTCTAAAAACTGTCTTTGAAGGGAGCTTTGCCCCATGAAGATTACGTTTCACGGCGCGGCCCGGACCGTCACCGGGTCCCAACACCTGATCGAAGTCAACGACCAACGCCTGCTGCTCGATTGCGGTCTGTACCAGGGATCGCGGCGCAAGGCGTTCGAACTCAACCGCAACCTGCCCTTCGACTGCTCCACCATCGACGCAATGGTCCTCAGCCACGCGCACATCGATCACAGCGGCAATATCCCCAACCTCGTCAAAAATGGGTTCCAGGGCGATATCATCTGCACCTTCGCCACGCGCAGCCTGTGCGCGACGATGCTGCTCGACAGCGGGCATATTCAGGAACGCGATGCGCAGTTTGTCAACAAAAAGCGCGCCCGCAAAAACGAGCCGCCCATCGAGCCGATCTACACCACCGAAGACGCGATGCAGAGCATGGAGCAGTTCACCGCCATCGCCTACCATCGCCAGAAAGAAATTCTGCCAGGGGTGCATGTCGCGTTTCTGGACGCGGGTCATATGCTCGGCAGCGCGATTGTAGTCCTCGATATCGAAGATCGTGACGCAGGGAAAGACGTGCGCCTGGTATTCAGCGGCGACCTGGGTCGCAAAGGCATTCCCATCATCCGCGACCCGGAATACGTCTACCACGCCGACGTGCTGATCATGGAAAGCACCTACGGCAACCGCACCCACGAAGCCTATGAAGATTCCGAAAAGAAGCTGGAACGCATCGTCAACGAGACGTACAAACGCGGCGGCGCGGTGATCATTCCCTCCTTTGCGGTGGGGCGCACGCAGCAGTTGGTCTACACGCTCACCAAGCTGATGATCGCTCGCGACATCCCGGAAATGCCAGTCTTTGTGGATAGCCCGCTGGCGATCAACGCGACGGCGATCTTCCGCCTGCATCTCGAAGCCTACGACGCCGAAATCCGCGAGTTCATGCTCGCTGAAGGGGACCCGTTCGGCTTCCGCAAGCTGCGCTACACGCGCTCGGTAGAGCAAAGCAAGGAACTCAACTTCTTGCGCGAACCGTTTATCGTGATCAGCGCCAGTGGCATGGCTGAGAACGGACGTATCCTGCACCATCTGCGCAACCGCATCGCGGACCCGGTGAACACGGTGCTGATCGTGGGGTGGCAAGCGCCGAACACGCTGGGCCGCCGGTTGGTCGAACGAGAGCCGATTGTGCGCATCTTTGGCGAGGAACACCATCTCAAGGCGCAGGTCGAGGTCATCAACGGGTTTTCCGGCCACGCCGACCGCGACGAAATGCTCGAATGGGTTGCGCAGATCGAGAAGCGTCCGCGCCGCACCTTCCTGGTACACGGCGAAGAGGAGGCCGCGCTCGCGTTTGCCGAAACGCTCAAAGCGGAGGCGGGGCTGGAACAGATCGATGTGCCGGAGATGCACCAGGAGTTCACGATCTAGGCGCGCATTGAGAAATCCGTTTTCTTGATACACTTCTATAGTCCCCTCCCACGTGCCGAGAGGGGACTTTTTGTGCGGTTGTTCTCCCTCACTCCACCTTGGAAAGAGGGAAGGTTGAGTTTTGCCCCCGTTTGGTGGTCCCTGATAACCAAATCTTATATATAATGTCTCGTTCTAACGGATTTTGTGGCAGTGAGTTGATGAGGCACAATTGACCAAAAA
>CBEVZO010000944.1:0-1828 GCA_965554365.1 uncultured Anaerolineae bacterium | reverse complement strand
ACGGCGATCTGACCCTCATCATAGTCATGCGGTTCGCGATTAAACGTGGCGAATGTTTTGTCGTTGACGAGATCGAGATTGCTCATCACGCGCAGTTGCGCCGTGCGCCGCGCTTCTAATGTGTCTTGCTGGCAGACGCACGGAAACGCCTTGCCGAAATCCGGGTGACCGACGGGTACTTTTTTCGTGACCAGTCCCATCCCCTGACAGATCGGACAAACCTCTGCCGTGTCGTCTGGCGTACCGTCAGTAGTCGATGCTGTCGGAGAACTCGCCTTGGATATACCGGTAGCGATCCGCTTGAGATGGTTGTCGAGTGAGTCCATCGTCTTTTCCTTCCGCCTGCCACCGCTTGAGAATTGCTTCGATATACTTCCAACTGCGCTTGTTATGCTTTACGGCCAGTTGGACTGCTTCTTCGAGCCACGCAGCGGGATACTCTTGTTCTGCCAGCCGCAATTGATCGGCGATCATAGGAGTCAATGGGCCGATGTTCTGTTCGTACAGCGTGAAAATGTTGGGACGTTCTACGATCAACGCGACCGGAGTATCACGATCACCGGGCATGAACTCGCCCGCTTCAATGGCGCGTATGGCGTTGCGTCCGTGCGGCGTGTTCATGAAATAGAGCTGTTCCGTGCCGCCCACCCCCTCGACGGTTGTGTGCAGCAGTGTGCCGCGCGTAACAGCACGCTCGAATGCGGTACACGCTTTTTCGGCGGCGCACTCAGGGTCGCTATCGATGCCGGTCAAAAAGTGCGCATCGTTCAGCACTTCGCGTTGGCGCACATAGCGATAGTCGCCTTCTTGCTGTTGCAGTGCCCAGAAGCAGTAGAGCGTCAGTTTCAATTCATCGAGATCGTCAATCGCGCCCAGCAGCTCGCTGAAGAATAGCGTGGGCACTTTGATCGTATGTGTTTTTCCCGGTGGAAACCCGCTAAAGTGTTGCATGTGTTGTGTTCCGACTCTGGCTCATAGCTAATATGGTGTCAAGTCTACGTCAGTTTTGGACAGATTCGCGAATTGGGTCAGTTCCTTGCGGAAAAATAGCGATACAGTCCCGGTTGGTCCGTTACGGTGTTTGGCGATGATCACGTCAGCCTGATTGGGGCGCTCGGTGGCTTCGTTGTACACCTCGTCACGGTAGATGAACATTACCACGTCCGCGTCCTGTTCGATCGAACCACTTTCTCTCAAATCAGACAACTGCGGGTGCTTGTCCTGACGCTGCTCGACGGCCCGCGAAAGCTGCGCGGCGGCCAACAGCGGCACATTGAGTTCGCGCGCGATCTGTTTCAGGTGACGCGAGATGAAGCTGATCTCTTGTACGCGATTGTCGGGACGCCCAGTTCCGCTGTGCATCAATTGCAGATAATCGACCATGATCAGATCAAGGCCGTATTCGCTGTAAATCCGGCGGCACTTGGCGCGCAGTTGAATCGGTGTGAGCGCGGGCGTATCGTCCAGGAAAATACGCAGCTTGCCCAGTTCGCCGGTCGCCTGGACAAAGCGGCCCCATTCGGCTTCTTTGAGTTTGCCGACGCGCAGCGCGTGGGTGTTGATGCCGGTTTCTGATGATATGAGGCGCTGCACGATCTGCTCGTTGCTCATTTCCATGCTGAAGATCGCGACGCGCGCCCCGGCGCGTGCCGCATTGAGCGCGACACTCAGTAGCCAGGAGGTCTTGCCCATGCCGGGACGACCAGCCACGATCAGGAGATCGGATTTTTGCAGCCAGCCGAGGATGTCGTCGAGATCGGTGAACATGGTAGGTACACCTAACGTCTCGACTTGCTGGTTGTACATGTACTCGCCGCGCACGTAGTAA
>CBEVZO010000943.1:0-1832 GCA_965554365.1 uncultured Anaerolineae bacterium | reverse complement strand
GCGGCGGCTGCGCGAGATGATCCACACGACAGATCGCGTCGTGGTAGCGGGTGAGGGCTGTGTAGGATTGGCGATGCAGATGTTCGCACTACACCTGACTGATCTGGGGCTGCACGCGGCAGCGTTAGGTGAGGTGTCCGACGCGGCGTTGACTGACGGTGATCTGCTACTGATCGGATCAGCGGTGGGGGGGGAAGGGGCGCTCATGCAGCAAGCCGAACATATACGCGCTCACGGTGCGCGTGTGGCGCTGATGACCGGGGCGGTGGTGTCACCGTTGACCGCGCACGCCGATCACGCGGTGGTGCTTAATCTCCCGCCACAGGCTGAACGTGGCTTGTTTGCACAGGTGTTGGTTGTGCTGTTGGACCTACAACGCGTGCAGCTAGCCGGCGATCTGGCACGCGCGGCAGGTGATGCGCCATAACCACAACGTGCGATAACTTCTGCACTACGAAAAACGCCTGGGTGTTGCGATATGTCCCAGGCGTTTATGGTTTATGGTGCAGCAGAAATGCGTCAGTCGTCGATGACCTGCGCATACGCGGCGCGCACAGCATCCAGCAGCAGCGCGAACGACTCATCGCTCACGGGTGTTTCTGCGTCTTCTCCGATGGCATTGATCTCGACGGTGACATCGGCTTCCTGGAACAGCGCGTACCGCACACGATCCGTTTGCGCGACCAGCGCAGAGGCTTGAGGGGGTGAGCTGTTTTTATTCACGCTCAGCCCTTGCAGCAGCCATTCGCGTTCCAGGTCCATCGCAGCTAGTTCTGCGGCGTCTTCGCTGGGATGCGCGATTACGATGATGTAGGCCAGCGCGTCGTCAGGCCCTTCGTAGAGCATGATGATATGGCCGATGTTGCTGACTGTGTTGTTCAGCAGTTTGGCGGTATCTTTATCTTCGCGTTCCCATGCCCCAATCTCTGCGGGAATGTACTTCACAATATCGTCGGCGAGCGCCTTCGGGCTGGGACTGCACGCTGTCAGCACCAGCACGACCATCAGCAGCAGGGTCAACCCCAGTAGACTCGTTCGTTTCACGGTATCGCGCTCCTTAATGCTCGCCCAGGTAGGCTGCACGGACCATTTCATTCTCGCGCAGCGCGGCGGCGTCATCCGCTAGGATGATATTGCCGGTTTGCAGCACATAGCCCCGGTGGGCCACTGCCAACGCCATCAGCGCGTTCTGCTCTACAAGCAGAATTGTAGTGTTTTGTTCTTGGTTGAGATACTTGATGATGCGGAAGATGTCGCGCACCAGCAGCGGGGCCAAGCCCATCGACGGCTCATCGAGCAACAGCACGCGCGGACGTCCCATCAACGCGCGTCCAATCGCGAGCATTTGCTGTTCGCCGCCGGAGAGCGTACCGCCAAATTGCTTCTGACGTTCGCGTAGGCGGGGGAAGGTCTGGAACACAAATTCCATATCGCGCGCGATCTCGTGTATGTCTTGGCGGGAGTATGCACCCATTTCGAGGTTTTCCATCACCGTTAGCCGCGCGAAGATTTTACGCCCTTCGGGTGATTGCACCACGCCGCGCTCGACAATCGTGTGCGGCGCTAACTGTGTAATATCCTCATCCGCCAGCCACACGTGCCCCTCAGAGGCACGCACGATGCCGCACAGCGTGTTCAGCGTCGTAGTTTTACCCGCGCCGTTCCCTCCGATCAGGGTGACGATTTCGCCCTCTTCCACCGTGAGCGAAATCCCCTTCAGGGCATGGATTTTGCCGTAGAATGTATGCAGATTTTCAACTTCTAGCAGCGCCATTGTTCGCTCGTTTCCTACAGTTCCAGTAAGCCGATATCGACTTCATCGCCGGTTGTGC
>CBEVZO010000942.1:0-1833 GCA_965554365.1 uncultured Anaerolineae bacterium | reverse complement strand
CACCCCCTAAATCCCCCTCTCCATCCGAGACATTTTGTTTCGCTAGCGCTCAACGAAAATTATGGAGAGGGGGACTTGATCCTGCGTCGGGAGTTCGGACCATTTAGTAAACCACAAAAACTTGCATAAGGCACGATTCGAATCCACATAAGACGTATAACACAAAAAACGCGGCGTCTGTTCAGACACCGCGTTGTGACAAGCGTGTGCTTGCTGTGCGTTTACTGCACGCGGTCGCGTTTATTGCACGTGGACAAAGAAATCGACGGTTTCGATGATGACCACGTTGCCGGGATAGCGCACACCGACACCGAGAAACATCGGCGCGATGCCATCAGGGAACTGCGCGGTGTCTCTCTTGCCGCTGATGGTGAGCGTTAGCGTGCCCTCGGTGGTATTGCCAATGCGCTGAATGCCCTGAGCATAGATGCTGCGACCGGGGTAGTATTGGTTCAGCCCCAACTGCGCCCCCAGGAATTGCTGATCGGCGCTGACTTCCACCTCAAAGGTGTAGCTTTCGCCGATAGCCAGTTCTAGCACATCGCCGGGTGCGACGTTGAGGAAATTTATCGTCACCTGAGGCTCATCCTGAGCAGCGGTGGGTGCAACGAAAACGAATAGGAGTACGAGCACGATGAGGATGGATAATGTGCGTTTCATGACAGCCCCTTTGGATGATAGCTTGAACACACCATTAGCATAACATATTTTGGGGCGGGGAGGGGGGATTTGGGGTTAGAAAATTCATACTCGACAGATCGATTTTAGGTAGTGGTGAGGTATTGACTGATGGCATTCTTGTCCGTTGATTTGATCAGGGCATAAGAACCCGATTTTTGCCCTGTGTAGAACACAAAAGCGCGTTTTGCCTTCATATGAAAGCAGGTCATCAGTCAAAGGTATACCACCACCCGATTTTACAGGATTCATATAATGTTGACTAAATCAAGTGTAAAGATGTGACTAATTGTGAATTATGTAAATAGTTGGACGATCATATGGTTTGGTGATCGCAATAAAAAACAAGGACGATCTGCACATGGATCGCCCTGTTGATAGGCGCGATAGAGCAGCGCCCCTACGCACACGGTTGAGCGCTAGAGCATGTCTTCTTCGGCGCGGGCGATGGAGCGCTCGAAGATCAGCAGCGCCTCGTCGATGGTCTCCTGCTCCACGCTCAGCGGCGGGATCAGGCGCATGGTGTTTACGCCGCAGCCGAGCAGCAGCAGCTTGCCCTCAAACGCGTAATCCACGACCTTGTCACGCAGGGCGGGGAAGCGTTCGCGTGTCTCGCGATCTTTCACAAACTCCACGCCGATCATGAGGCCCTTGCCGCGCACGTCGCCGATGCTGGGGTGACGTTTCTTCATTTCCGTCAGTTTGCCGAGCGTGTACTCGCCCATCTTCGCGGCGTTGTCGATCAGACCGTCCTTGAGCAGATCAAACGTCGCGACGCCTGCCGCACAGCATACCGGGTTACCGCCGAAGGTGCTGGCGTGCGCGCCGGGAACCCACTTCGCCATGATCTCCGCGCGGGTGACGATGCCACCCAGCGGCATACCGGAGGCGATGCCTTTCGCGGTGGTGATGATGTCGGGTTGCACGTCGAAGTGTTCCACGCCCCACCATTTGCCGGTGCGGCCCATGCCGGTCTGTACTTCGTCCAGGATGAGCAGAATGCCGTACTTGTCGCACAGCGCGCGCAGGCCGGGTAGGAAGCTCGCGGGCGGGATGACGTAGCCGCCTTCGCCCTGGATCGACTCGACCATAATCCCGGCGACCTCATCGGCGGGCACAATCGTCTTGAAGATTTCGCGGTGATATCAATGATCA
>CBEVZO010000941.1:0-1834 GCA_965554365.1 uncultured Anaerolineae bacterium | reverse complement strand
AGGGATGTGCGTCTCAAGCAGCAGATCATGGTGCGTATCCCAGGCCGCGCGAATCTCGCTCAGGGATGGGAAAATTGTGCTGAGCGCGAGATTTTCCGTGCTGCGTACCTCAAATGCCAGCACCAGCACGCCCGCCAGAAAAAACGCCATGACCAGCGCCGTCACGATTGCCAGCACCACCGCGCGCCCGATGTCGATCAGCATCGGCGTTAGACGCTGCGTCATGCGCGGCCCTCCGTTTGCACGGCGATGAGCAGTCCTGCGCTAAACGTTATGGTAGCTGTTTCTGTCGCGAACACGTTGCTCACGCCGCGCGCCGGACCCAGGCGCAGCGTTTCGCCCCGCAGCGGATACTGTAGCCCCGTCGTGCGGATGTTCTCCGTCGCGCCGGACAGCGGCAGCAGCGAGAGTGTATCGCCCGGTGTACCGTGCAGTGTGTGTGTGCCGGGGCGCAGCAGCCAGAGCGTCTGACGCCCCGCAACGAGCCGCACATCGCGCCCGATCAGGTCATCCAACGTCAGCAGGTAGAAATTCGCGAGGGTTTGGTCGAGCCGGTCGCCCACCGCGCCGATGATACGCAGCCATGTGGCTCCGTCCTGCGCCGCGCGCACCAGCGCGAGTTCGAGGTCCGTTTCGTCTTTGGCAGCGGGGAAGCGCACGATCTGCGCACCGCGCGACTCCAGATCGCGCACCTCGTCCGCGCTGAGCGAGTCGCAATCGCCGATCACGAGGTCGGGCGTGCGATCACAGGCCAACGCGCGCCGCGCGCCGCCGTCCGCCGCGATGATGCGCGACTCCGGGGCGTGATCCAGCGCCGCACGTACCGCAGGGCCGTCGTTCAGATCGCCGTTAGCGAAGATCAGCGCATGAGAGGTTTGTGGATCCGACACAAAAAAACACTCCCGCGCGGCGGCGGGAGCGTTGTGCCAGTTTGAGCAGCAGTGCCTCTCCCTCCGCCGGCATTATCCGGTTCAGGTTCTAGGGTCGGCGTCGTATTGTGGACGCGCCTCTCAGCCTGACTCACTCAAGCTCCCCTGTCACAAGAATGTGATTGGTAACGTTGTGCAGATCGTAGCAAGGGTGCGGGGATTTGGCAAACTATCGGCGGGTGGTTTACCGACTCAGCGTTGACATCCGCGCGCCAGAGTGCTACCCTAGACGCATAGTCACATAGCCCAACGGCTGTGACGGAGAAAAGTACGCGCCGGATACGGCTCTCAGGGAGTTCGGGCCACTGACTGCAAGCCTGGATGAGCATGACCGCGCGGAAGTTCGCTCCTGAGCCGGGCGGGGGAACGCCTACACAATGCGTAGGTTTGTAGTCCGCTCCGCAGGCCCAGCGTTACCGGGGCAGTTCATCTCGTGCAGGGGTTGTCGCGCGATGTGAGCGTAATGAAGTGGGATTGCGCGTGTGTGGCGTGCGATCCAAGCAGGGTGGTACCGCGAGACGGCGTCTCGTCCCTGATCTGTGCCTGAGTCCAGGCCGGGATCAGCGACGGGATTTTTTGTTTTTAGGCGCGGATGTGGAACAATGGTGCAGTTCTCAGTTGACAGCGGAAATCACGTAGGGGCGCTGTTCTACTGCGCCCAGGGCATATGCAATAGGGCGTATGCAATACGCCCCTGCTCATAACTACAAGGGATTTTACATGCTCGAACAACTCGAAACGATCTATCAGCAGGCGCTACAAACGTTGGACGGCATCACCGGCAGCGAGGCGCTCACCGAGTGGAACCGGCAGTATCTCGGCAAGAAGGGCGAGGTCACGCAGATGCTGAGCTGCTCATTATAAGCATAGTGGCAGTTCCAAATGCAGCGGCTGAGGTTCTGGTA
>CBEVZO010000940.1:0-1840 GCA_965554365.1 uncultured Anaerolineae bacterium | reverse complement strand
CTGAACCGGAACTGGTTGCCCGTGCGGTAGAGGTAGCGCGCGGAGTCGCAGAGGCCGCCAGTGCGTCGGGTGTCGCGGAGGGCGCTGGTGTGTCAGCGTCGGTTGTGGCTGCGTCGGTATCCTCGGCATCAGCGGTCGCGGTCAGATCAGCCGCCGCCACCGCGTCGGGTGTGCCTGTGTTGCCGTTATCATCTCCCTCACCGCCTTGCGTACCGAGAAACACTCCCGCCGCCACGACTATGATGACCAGCAGCAGTGGCAGGATCAATCCCGCACGCAAGCGGCGTTTTTTCTTTGCGGGTGGCGTGTCCTTATCGGACAACGCCTGGACCCCGCTCGGTCTAAGTGCCTGGGGACGCGGGGTAAGGCCCGCCGCATTTTCGCCGACTAATCCGATATCAGCGGGATCGGCGTAAGCGTCTAGCAATTTATTGAGGGTGTCATCGTCAATTTGTAGCCCCTGGCCGGATTCAGCGGCGGCAACGGCTTCTTTTTCCTGCTGGCGGCGGCGGAACCGGCCTGCTAAACCACCCGGCGCACCCGTATCATCTGCTTTCACAGGCGGCGGAGTCAGGTCAGCAGAGAAATCGGCAAGCTCCTCCAGCGGTTTGGGTTCCGAGGCCAACATCTCCGTGATCGGAATCTGCACCCCGACTTCCGGCATGTTGTCGTTTGCAAATGCGTAATCCAGCGCCTTGAAGAACTCTTTGCCGGTGGTATAGCGCCGGTGGGGGTCTTTATCCAGCACGCGTAGGATCACATTTTCGACTTCGGACGACATATCGGGGTTGTACATCGTGGGGGGCGGTGGCATTTCGTTGAGGTGCTTGAGCGCCACGCTCATCACCGAGGGATCGTCAAACGGGACTTTGCCCGCCACCATCTCGTAAACCACAATGCCCAACGAATACAGGTCGCTTTGAGGAACCGCTTTCGCGGAGGAGATCGCTTGCTCTGGCGCGATGTAGTGCGCGCTGCCAAACGTTTCGCCCGCCGTGCCTTCATGCACCGCCAGCGCCAACCCGAAATCCATCAGGATCGCGCGCCCGGTTTTCTTTTCGAGCATGATGTTGGACGGCTTAATATCACGGTGGATCACGCCTGTTTCGTGGGCATAATCCAGCGCGCGGGTGATGTCGCTCACAATGCGCAAGATTTCTTCTTTGGGGATGCGCCGCCCGCGTTCGGCATATTCTTTGAGCAAGGCACGCAGGTCTTTACCTTCCAGAAACACCTGGGCCATATAATATCTGCCCTCGGTGCGCCCGAACTGGTATACGCCCACGATATTCTCGTGGCGCAGATGTGCAATCGCGCGGGCCTCGGTCTGGAAACGGCGTGTGTATTCTTCTTCGGTCGTCGTGGCGAAATCGCCACTGATGACCTTCACCGCCGCGTAGCGATCTAGGTTCGTGTCGTAGCCTTTATAAACACGCGACATCCCACCCCGACCAAGCAAACTCTGGATGATGTAGTCACCTAGTTGTTTTCCGATAAGTGGATCGTCAGCAGCCATAACTAATCTCAGTTGTGTGTGAGTCTGGGGCTAAACAGATTCGGGCACAAAGCAGCACTATGTGTCGCCAACTGCTGCGGCGTGTTTCTAGTATACCGCACTCGTCGCGATCCTTGAAATGAAAATCCAACGAAAAAACAATCCGGTGTAGTACTCTGTACCTAAAGCCGACGCACGCACGGCGTGGTTAGCTTATCCCGCAGCCGCAACGCGTGTCATAAACTCGCGCAGCGCGGCAGTCATGACCCCTGGTTGTTCGAGCATGATCAGTCGAAACGGCTGACTTTTAGCTATCGGTGAATCTGGTGACCGCGAACGCGCCAT
>CBEVZO010000939.1:0-1840 GCA_965554365.1 uncultured Anaerolineae bacterium | reverse complement strand
GTGTCACGCAAGTGGCCCAACGTGGGGAAGATTTTCAGTGAGGGACAGATCAACGAGCTCTCGCGCTTTTTCCCGCCCGTGTATATCTCTGAGATTGGCGGGATCGTTTCAGCGGACACGGGGAAGGAACTGCGCGGGTGGTTCATCGCGGCTCCGTACACGCCCAAGACCATGCTCAAACTGCGCGTGGACGCGGTCTACAACAAGCTCGTCGCGTGTGGGCACATGGCGGAACGGCTTGGCGCGCGGATGTTGGGCCTCGGCGCGTATACGTCGGTGGTCGGGGACGCGGGCGAAACGATTGCCGACCGCCTGGACATTCCTGTGACCAACGGCGATGCGTACACGATCTACATGGCGATTGAGGCCGTGCGTGAGGCGGCGCGGCGCATGGATATCGCAATGGGCGAGGCGTCGGCAGCGGTCGTTGGCGCGACCGGCGTGATCGGCGGGGTCTGCGCGGAGATTCTGGCGCGCGAAGTGCCCGATCTCACGTTGATCGGTCGCCGCCCGGAGGCGCTCGACGCGATCCGCGCACGCTGCGCGGGCCACATGGCGCAGATCACGACTGGCACGGACATCAGCGCGATCTACAATGCCGACCTGATCCTGACCGTCACCAGCGCGACCAACGCCGTAATCGAGCCGGAACATCTGCGGCCCGGCGCGGTCGTGTGTGACGTGGCGCGTCCGCGTGACGTGTCGCACCGTGTGGCGCAGATCCGCGACGACGTGCTGGTGATCGAGGGTGGCATGGTGGAAGTGCCGGGGCCGGTCGATTTTGGGTTCAATTTCGGCTTTCCGCCAGGAAAATCGTATGCGTGCATGGCGGAGACAATGGCGCTGGCGCTGGAAGGGCGCTATGAAGATTACAGCATCGGCAAGCACATCGATCTGGCGCGCGTGTATGAGATCGGCGAGATCGCGACGCGGCACGGGTTCAAGCTGAGCGGCTTCCGTAGTTTTGAGCGCGCGGTCAGTGATGAGCATATCGACCGCGTGCGTCAGCGGGCCGCCGACAATCGCCGTCGCCGTGCGGGGGCGCGGTCGTAGCGTGGATTGTGCGGGCGTAGGGGCACTGCTCTGCCGCGCCCAGAATAAGATTCGGTCGAAAGGGCGCAGTAGAACAGCGTCCCTACGTGTGTTAGGGGTGAGGTGGATTTTCTCATCTCGAACGAATACACAATCTCACCCGTTCGGCAGTGGTATCCGAACCGCATCCCGTGTTATAGTAAGGCGAATGCAGGAGTCGGTCTTGCCCCCGGATTCAGCTATAATTAATGTTATACAGGCAAATGCTGTTGTGGTTCTCGTGACGAGGCCCCCTATCTCGCGGAGGGTTTTATGGGTAAGGGCAGAATTCTAGTCGTTGAAGACGATTTCGATATCTCCAACATGTTGCGCATCTATTTCAGTGGGCAGGGCTACGATGTGCAAGTGGCCCCGCGTGGGGGTGACGCACTGACGCTGACGCGCAAGCAGCTTCCACAGTTGATCGTGTTGGACATCATGCTGCCGGATATGAACGGCTACGATGTCTGCCGCGAGTTACGCTCGACGACGCGCACCAGCCACATCCCGATCATTTTCCTGACGCAGAAGGACGAGCGCAGTGATAAGATCGCCGGGTTGGAGTTGGGCGCGGATGATTACATTACCAAGCCCTTCGACATCGAGGAGCTTAAACTGCGCGTCAAGAACCAGATTGAACGCGCCGAGCGTGATAACTATACTGTTCCGTTCAGCGGCCTGCCTAGCAGTTCGTTGATCGAGGAGAAACTGCGCGAGTTGATGCGTGAGGACAAGGTGTGGACCTACCTCGACCTCAAGATCGTCAAAT
>CBEVZO010000938.1:0-1842 GCA_965554365.1 uncultured Anaerolineae bacterium | reverse complement strand
ACGCACACTGACTCCCTCCCCGCCAGCGGGGAGGGCCGGGGTGGGGTCGCTTGCACCACCTACGTGCCCCAAAATCCGAATGCACCTAAACCCAGGAAATTGGGGGCGTATCGCGGGTTTTTCCGTAGGGACACTGCTTGCGGTGTCCTGGTGGGTAGGGCAAACCCTACCCCTACAGAACCCACCTGGCCCCCTACCCTAATCCCAGCGCGGCGTGGTAGCGTGGCGGCGGACATGCGATCATCGCAGAACTGGGGGCCGTTATCGTACGTCTATGTCCTCAGCATCGCGATCCACATACGCGGAGAGGTCGAGTTCGGTGACCGCATCGTCGCTGGCGCGCGGCTCGGTGAGCGCGTCCAGTGGCAAGAAAATGGTGAAGGTGCTGCCCTGGTCCGGGGCGCTCTCGACAGTAATATGCCCGCCGTGCGCCTCGACAAAAGTCTTGACGAGGTTCAGGCCCAGCCCTGTGCCAGCAATGCGATGTGTGCGGTCGTTCTTGACGCGCTTGAACGGCTCGAAGATCATGTGCAGGTGTTCGGGCGCGATGCCCATGCCGGTGTCGGTGACGCACACGATAGCATAGGCGTCGTCCACATCGAGCGTGACCTCGACATAGCCGCCATCCGGCGAATACTTGACCGCGTTTGACACGAGGTTGTCCACCGCTTGCATGATCAGCACAGCGTGTCCCATGAGGTATTTCGGTGGGCGGGCGTATTCGGTGAAGGTTAGCTCGACCTGCACGCGTTCAGCGGTGTCGGCATTGCGCCGGACCACGCGCCGCACCAATGTAGTGAGATCGTAGGGTGCGAATTTGTCCTGGCCCAGTGCGTCGGCCATTTCGAGGTTCATCACATCGCTGACGAGGTCTTGCATCCGTGCCAGACTGCCGATCAGCATAGCTTTGAGCTGCTCGCGTTGGTCGGCGGTGAGGTCCGGCTCGTCGAGCAGTTCCAGCGGGTTGCGCGCGAGCATGATCAAATTGCCGAGATCGTGCGTCAGAACACGATGCAGGCTGGCACGCATCCGGTCCAGCGAGCGCAGGGCAGTCACATCTTGCGCCACCCCCACGTAGGACGTGACGCCCTCGCCGTTGTCACGGATCGCGGCGACGGTGATCAGGTATTCGCCCGCGCTGCCGAGCGACAATTCAATCGGACGCGAGAGATCGAACGGCAAGAGATCGTCGGGCAGCAAATCCCGGATCACGTCGGCAACATAGCAACCCTCAATCGCGGCAAAATCCAAGCGCAGTGCCGTGAGGATATGTTCGGCGGCGCGGTTGGCGCGTTGGATACGTCCGGCGGCGTCGCATACGATCACGGCAGCGGGCGTGTAACGCAGGATAGTCTGCAACTGGCGTTCTTCACGGCGCACAGTGTCATGCAACTGCGCTTTGGCGATGGCAATCGCGGCCTGGGGCGCGAGCATCATCAGCACGTCGCGCACTTCGTCCATATCGTCGGGGTGCTGATCGCGCGTATCGCCAGAGAAGATGACTTGCAGCACGCCTAGCACGAGCTTCCGGTAGCTCAGCGGCACGCCGACAAGCTGTGTGCCGGGGCTACTGCGAGCTTGATGCGTCGGATTGGCGTGTTTCCAGGTTTTGTAATCGGTGACCACGCTGGCGCGTCCGGTGAGCGCGATCATACCCGCCTGCCCGGTTCCCGGCTCGATGGTGCGGCCCTCCATCGATAACACGGGCGCGTCCGCATTGATAGTGTAGATGGCGCGCACGGTCAGGCTGCGATCCTTTTCGACCAGCACCACTACGCCCGATGTGCCGCCGACCAGCCGGACAGCTTCTTCGGCGATGCGGCGCAGCACGTCTTCTAGCGC
>CBEVZO010000937.1:0-1844 GCA_965554365.1 uncultured Anaerolineae bacterium | reverse complement strand
TGTCGTAGGGCATATAGGCGTAAAGATTGTAGAGCAGCGTGAACAGGTGATCGACCACGCGCTTGAGCATGTCACCGTCCGGGTTGGCCCACAGATCGGCGTGCAGGTCCGCCGGGAGAAACGGGCGCAAACGCGGTTCCAGCGCCGCGACCTTCACCGCCGCCAACGCCACCGGATCGACCATACCCACCACCGTCTCAACCCGGTCGCGCACGTTGATCTCGTCCCACACATCAAACCAGCCCGCCACGTCGCCGGGGTCCAGCCCAATCACGTCCGCGATCTCCGCCGCGCTGAACCCTTCCTCGCGCAGCAACAGCACCACCGCCGCCTCACGGATCAACCGCTTATCCTGGTCATCCAACCGGAAACCATCCATGATCAATCGCCCTTTACGCTCACACGTCCACACGCCCTAATCATAGACGATCTTGGCGGTTGGCACTTGGCGGATCGCGTGCAGCCGCGTATAGTCTCCATGCAGACCCGACTCACGCACTCAGCTACGTGCGCTCCTGGCACAATCTTATCGGAAAACGCAAAAGGAACCGCAATGCACGCTAAACCTCATGTCACGATCTACACAGACGGCGGCAGCGAGCCGAACCCCGGCCCCGGCGGTTGGGGCGCGCTGATTATAATGCAGCACAGCGGCAAAGCCCACGCGAAGGAACTCAGCGGAGCCGCACCCGACACCACCAACAACCGCATGGAACTCACCGCTGCGATTGAAGCACTCCGCGCGCTGAAAGAGCCATGCTGCGTCACGCTCTACACCGATTCGCAGTATATGCGCAAGGGGATCACGCAGTGGATTGAGGGCTGGTCCAAACGCGGCTGGCGGCGCAAAGATGGCAAACCGATCCAGAACGTCGATCTATGGCAAACGCTCCACACCGAAACACAGCGCCATGAGATTGACTGGCAGTGGGTCAAGGGCCACGCGGGGAACAAATACAACGAGCGCGTGGACCGCCTCGCGACCGCTGCCCGACGCGCGCTCACTGGCACAACCGCCGATCCTACACCGGAACCCGCCGCCGGTGGCAACACGCGCCAATTCCAGATCGCGCTGCGCGTGTCTGTGCCTAAAGCAGGCGGGCGCGGCGGTTATGCGTTACGCATTGTCGATCTGAAAACTGACTCGCAGGAAACGTTCACCGGCACAGCAAACGCCACCACCAGCAACCGCCTCGTGCTGCTCGCCGCAGCGGACGCGCTCAGCCGGATTCCGTCAGGCGCGAGTGCTGCCGTCTTCTGCCCGGACAACTACCTTCAGCAAGGCATGACGCAGTGGGTCAACGCGTGGCAGCGTCGCAATTGGAAAACGAAGGGCGGCGATCCGGTGAAAAACCAACCGGAATGGCGCGCACTCTACGACACCGCCACCGCGCGCGATCTCGCGTGGCTCCCCAAGCGCAACGAGCCGGAACATCTGAGCGCAGAACTCGACAAACTCGCCTCTGATGCCGCGCGCGGTGAAGCGTAGTCAACTCAGCACATCGTAGAGGCGTATGGCAATACGTCCATGTATATCAAGTTTGCGCGACCATCGTAGATCGCCCGGCCCACACGGACCGGGCTACATACAAGCCGGACCGTGAAACGGCCCTCACCTGGCAGCCTCTTTAGCAGGCTTACAGGGTTTTCGCAGCCGCTGTGTTTTAACCGGCGGCGCAAACACTCCGCAATGGCTTTCCTGACAAAATGGCTTAACTTGAGTCTATGGGAAATTCCCTGGTTCTAACGGATTTTGTTGCAGCAAGAAAACGAGTCAAAATTGACCCAGGCGGAATGTGTCAAGGGACTGCAACAACTCAGCTAAAAAGATTAAGGAAGATTTG
>CBEVZO010000936.1:0-1845 GCA_965554365.1 uncultured Anaerolineae bacterium | reverse complement strand
GTAGGAATTCGATCATTGTCGTACTCTGATAAATCATGTACTCAAGAACATGAAGTTTATCAAGCGCTGAGAGATCACCACCGAGAATGGTATAGCTATCTTTACCAGCATCCTGATGAAATTATTGAATTAGAAACAAGCCAAAGAAATTATATCGTTCGATACCAAAGACCAATAAATGAAGATGATTTCCCCTTGATTTATATCCAAACATATACAGCATGGAATAGTACTCCCACAGAAGGATATGGTTTCGCGTATTTTTCTGGAGACATAGCTCAAAACTCTGCATTTGGGGAACAAAAGTTTAAGCGATTGCAGGACAACATCTTCTGCTATTATCCCGTTTCCGCGGACCGCAACTAAACGGAAAGATTTCGAATAAACCTCAATTCAAGATAACGGTCAGAGCGTGAACTTGTTGAAATGTCAAGTTCACGGACGGTTTATTGGAACTTAGCCAGAATACCCTGCTGCTTGCAGGAGGGATGAATGGCAAGTCCAAGCTCGCTTGGACTTCAGGGCTACGCCCTGGAATCGGTTTTGACTTTCCAAAATCCGTGCCCGCAGGGATGAAATTCCGTAATGCCCCGCTGCTTGCAGGGGGGATAGGAATTTCAAGGATTTTGTATTTACTAGGCTGGTGGCGATAACAATTGGCCCGGCGGTCAAATTCACCAGGAATCTCGTCTCAATCCACCTGCTGAACGCCAGTTCTTCTGTCATATAGCAGTGAACTTGAAACAGGAACCTTCGGGTCTTTCTTCAAACTCGCACCACCGCCACAATCAGTTGATGCGCGCGTAAAACACTCTAGAATCCGCGTAACGGTTTTTTGCACACACTCGCACACAGAAAAGAGACTTTGCACATGCCAGAAGAGAACGACAAAACCACCCCGCAGCCGGACAACGGCGCTGCTGCCCCCAAGAAAGAACCGAAACTCCGCACCATCGAGGACAAACCGCCAGTCCAGACGCAGCACAGCGTCACGGTGGACGGCACGACGCTCAACTACACCGCGTCGGCGGGCATCATGCCGCTGCGCGACGAGAAAACCGAGGAGATCACAGCGGGCATCTTCTACACCGCGTACACGCTCGACGGCGTGGACGACACCGCCGCGCGTCCGCTGGTGTTTGTGTTCAATGGCGGGCCGGGATCATCGTCGGTGTGGCTGCACATGGGCGCGCTCGGTCCGCGCCGCGTCGTGATGCAGGACGAGGGCTGGATGCCCGCGCCGCCGTTCCGCCTGGAAGACAACGCGCACACCTGGCTCGATATCGCCGACCTCGTGTTCATCGATCCGGTGGGCACGGGCTACAGCCGCGCCGTTGATCCCGAAAAGGACAAAGACTACTGGACGGTGGAGAACGACCTCAAGGCGGTGGGCGAGTTCATCCGGCTGTATCTCACGCGCAACGGACGCTGGCACTCACCGCTGTTCCTCGCCGGGGAGAGCTACGGGACCACGCGCGCGGCGGGTCTCGCGGGGCTGCTGTTTTACCAGGGCATCGCCTTCAACGGGCTGGTGCTGATCTCGACGGTCCTCAACTTCCAGACGATTGACTTCGAGCAGGGCAATGATCTGCCGTATGCGCTGTTCCTGCCCACCTACGCGGCGACGGCGTGGTATCACGGGCGGCTCGCGGCGGAGTTGCAGGAGCGTCCGCTGCGGGATGTGCTGGACGAGGTCGAAGTGTTTGCGTTCGGCGCGTACACGGTCGCGTTGGCGCAGGGTCACCGGCTCAGTGCGGAGGAGCGCGCGGCGATCATTGCACAGATCGCGCGTTAGGCCGTTCCGCGAAAATAAATCGTCTAAACTGGCTGCGGTGTAATGCGAAC
>CBEVZO010000935.1:0-1846 GCA_965554365.1 uncultured Anaerolineae bacterium | reverse complement strand
CTATACATCTCTAACCGCTGCCGAGTACACCACCAACATCATTTCCTACGATGACGTGAACCCGCGTCGCTGGCAAGTGGTATCAACCGGCGAAACGTATCATCTCATCTGGCAGGAAACCGGCGGACTGCTGCGCAGTGCGTTAGTAGAAGCCAATGGGAACACGATACGCGGCCCGGTCGAACTCAGCACCAGCATCGGCAACGATCTAATCGTACTGCCCGCCCCGGACAACCGTGCGCTTGTGCTGTGGACCACTTCCGGCAACGATGCCCAACTTGCATCCCTTGAGCTTGACCACGACGGGCGACCGGGACCAAAAACCACGCATCCCGTGCGCCACGTGCAACACGTCGCTGCGGTACGTGATACGCAGCAACAACTGCGTCTGGTCTGGCTTACCTCGCCCACACCAGACACACGCGCCATTCACTATCACCACACCGCTGACAAAACGCTCACGGTCGATGCTGCCACCACACTATACACATTCCCGCTGGCTCAGGATGCCACTATCAGTTCATTTACATTCGGCCTGGATCACACGTTCGGCTATGTCGTGCTAGGCATTACGTCCGCTGCCCAACCTGATGTAGAACGCATTGAGATCATCGCGTTCCCATTGGAACAGCCACAGATCATCACGCACAACGTGTTGGCCTTACCCGCTGCCTTGCAGATTTCTCCTATGGAACTGGAAAGCGACCTCGCCACCGGACACATCGCTGTGCTGCAACCCGACGCGCCCACCGCTACGCTGCGTTGGCCGTATGCCGCAGCGGGTCAACACGATACGGTGGCCCTGGCCTTGGCGATCAAATCACACACTGTATGGCAGCCAGGAATCGTTTACTTTCAGCATGGTACACTGCGCGGCTACCAGATCGTTGCAGCGGAACCTGCCAACGCAGGGCCACCGTTGGTCCACATTACCGAGGATCACGAACTACTGCTGACATGGCTGGGTCTGCACCACGCCCGCACGCACCGCTACACGGCATTCACGGCAGGCACGGGCTGGACCACGACTCCCATCTCACGAGAAAACCTATTGGCGCGCACATTGGCGGGGATCGGCGTAGGCATCCCGTTGAGTCTGCTATGGCTGGTGTTGCCGGCACTCAGCTTGCTGCTTGTGCCCACCACCGCATGGACACCACCGCTGCTTTGCGCTGTCTATGGTGCGATGAAACTGCTCTGGCCTCCAGACTTGTTCGCTCAACTCCCGCCACTATTGGCGGTGGATTTGCCGCAAAACATCAGCTCAACGTGGGTAGTCGGCGGAACAGTCACATTGATCATGCTGCTGGCAGGCATCAGTGCCCTGCTCATTCATCGCAGGGAATCATGGTGGCGCACATGGGCCGCATTTGGGGTAGTTGATATGGTATTGACCTGGATCGTGTTCGGCGCGACACTGGCCCCATGATGCTCGCCTGCCAATCACCGGGTTGACGGTGGTTTGTGCGCGCCGGTTTACGCTACAATAGCATCGTTGTTAACGGCACTACGACACACACTCACACAAGCGAGGACACTATGCAACGTCTGCGACCCCTGCTGCGACGTGCTGCGATATTATGCACCCTGTTCATGCTCACCCCCCTGATCACGGTCACCGCCGCGCCCGCCCGTCAGGATGATGCTCCGGCACTACTGCGCGTCGCCATGCCCACAATCACCAATCTGGACCCCACACAAATATCACGCTTTGATCCGCATACGCGCGATGTGGTCGAGAATCTGTTCGTCGGTTTGACACGCCTCAACCCCGACACCAACCAGATCGAACCGATGTTGGATCAGGAATGGTCGGTGAGCGAGGATGGGCTACGCTGGCCCTTCA
>CBEVZO010000934.1:0-1850 GCA_965554365.1 uncultured Anaerolineae bacterium | reverse complement strand
GGGGGTGAGGTTGGGTTTACACACGGCAAGCTGCTGACAACTCGTTCGTGGACCCGCCCAGATTCGGCCTTGACATCACGGCGACGCGCGCTACAATGATGCACATGAATGCCGAAGTGGCGGAATAGGCAGACGCGCTGCGTTCAGGGCGCAGTCCTCATTACGGGGGTGTGGGTTCGACTCCCACCTTCGGCACAAGCCCAGGTTGCACAAGCAGCCTGGGTTTTTTCTTTGCCGCTACGTGCCGGATATGGTACGTTTGTGAGTAGGTATTTAGCTAACCCAGAAATAATCTAATGAGCGACGATTTCACTCCCATCCGCCGGTCCCAACCGCGACCACCACGCCGCCGTGAGCGTCCGCAGCAGTTATCCAGTTTGCAAATCATACTGGCTGCGGTGCTGTCGGTGGGCTTGCTGCTGGTGATCAACTTCAGCGGGCGTATTGCGCGTGGACAACAGATGGAGATCGAGCGCAAACGGCTGCAAGCCACCATCGACGTGCTGGAAGCGCAGCATATCGACCTGCTGAGAGAACGCGATTACGCGGCCAATGACGCCAGCGTCGAACACTGGGCGCAAACCGAAGGCAAAATGGTGCGCGAAAACGAGATTCTGGTGATCCCGATCCCGGCGGGCATTGTCGCGCCAACGGCTACCCCCTCAGTGCCCATCCTGGGGACAGAACGCGAAGCCGAACCGGACACTCCGAACTGGAATCTGTGGTGGAATCTGTTTTTTGATGGCAAACCGCCGTTCTAGCTTCTAAGCACACGAAACGAGCCAAACTATGACCATGCCTCCCCATCTACATACCTTTTCGATTGTTGCCTACGATCCCACTGACTCCGCGTGGGGCGTGGCAGTCGCGAGTAAGTTCCTCGCGGCGGGCGCGCTGGTCAGTTGGGCACGCGCGGGAGCCGGAGCCATCGCGACTCAGGCATTTGCGCGAGTCAGCTTTGGTCCGAACGGCCTCGATCTGATGGCGCAAGGACTCAGCGCACAAAAGGCGCTGGATCAACTGCTGGCGAACGTTGAAGATCGCGAACACCGCCAGGTGGGGCTGGTCGATGCACAGGGCGGAGCCGCCGCGTTCACAGGCGAAGACTGTTTCGCGTGGGCCGGACACCGCATCGGGCAGGGCTACACCTGCCAGGGCAACATTCTCACCGGGCCGGAGACGCTCGACGTGATGGCGCAAGTCTTTGAGTCTACGGCTGGCGATCTGGCAACGCGGCTCGTGGCAGCACTCAACGCAGGTGATACGGCTGGCGGCGACCGGCGCGGGAAGCAGTCCGCAGCGGTGATGGTGGTCAAGCCGGAAGGCGGCTACGGTGGCGACAACGACCGCTACCTCGATCTGCGCGTAGACGATCATGTCGATCCGGTGACACGCTTGGGCGAACTACTCACGCTGCACACGCTCTATTTCGGCTCCACTGATCCCGGCGATTTGCTGCCCATCGACGCAGCGTTAGCCACCGATCTCCAAACCGTGCTGGCAAAACTCGGCTACTACGATGGCCCCACATCCGGCACATGGGACGAGGCGTCGATCCAGGCGTTCTGGGCATTCGTGGGCACAGAGAATCTCGAAGAACGCTGGACACCCGACGAAGCACATACACTCGATCCAGTGATTCTCTCCTTCATCCGCGAGCGCTTCTAGCATGGCATCGTTGATCCCGACGATTGGCGTGGTGGGTGCATCTACAGGGGTCACCCGCACCACCGCCCTGTTGCAGCAGCACAATCTGACACCGATCCGCTACACCAATCACACCACATTCATCGACCTCGACTTTATCCATTTCAAGCCGCGTAGCATAGAACATCGACGAGGCCATGCAA
>CBEVZO010000933.1:0-1851 GCA_965554365.1 uncultured Anaerolineae bacterium | reverse complement strand
GGGCTTACCAGTTTTGCATGCTAGCCGCGTTGTTTTAACCGGCGGCGACAGAACAACACCTTTACCGGCAACTGACAACTGATCATTGTGAACTAAGGTAATCTCCCATGACCACATTACACCTCACCGTCAACGGACAATCCCACGACCTCGACGTGCCGGAAGCGCGTCTGCTCTCGCAAGTGCTGCGCTACGATCTCGGCCTGACGGGGACCAAAATCGCGTGCGGCGAAGCGGAATGCGGCGCGTGTACTGTGTTGGTGGACGGCGTCCCTGTCAATTCGTGCATCTATCCCGCGTTTAAGGCGCAGGGCAAAACGATCACTACGATTGAAGGACTCGCGCAGGGCGACGCGCTCGATGTGTTGCAACGCGCGTTCATCGAGCATGGCGCGGTGCAGTGCGGCTTTTGCACGCCCGGCCTGATCATGACCGCCAAGGCGCTGCTCACAGGCAATCCCGATCCCGGCGACCACGATATCAAGGTCGCGCTGAAGGATACGTTTTGTCGCTGCACAGGTTACGCCAGTGTGATGAACGCGATTCACGCGGCGGCGAGCGAGATGCGCGGCGCTGGTGTTGTGCCCTGGAATCCGGTGAAAACGCAGGAGCCGCTGGAAGCAGTGGGACACCCGGTTCCACCGCAGGAAATCGTCGATAAAGTGACCGGGCGCGCCAAGTTCACCGACGATTACACGTTCCCCGGCATGTTGGTCGGGCGCACGCTGCGCGCGGCATATCCCCACGCGCGGATCACGCGCATCGATGTGCGTAAGGCGCAGGCGTTACCCGGCGTTCATGCCGTACTGACGCATGTGGACGTACCCGGCGATAATATTCACGGCCTGATCTACGACGACTGGCCCGTTCTCGCGGGCGACAAAGTGCGTTACATGGGCGACCCGGTGGCGGTTGTTGCGGCGGATAATAAGGATATCGCGGATGAGGCGCTCGCGCTGATCGAGGTTGAGTACGACCCGCTGCCGGTGGTGGCGGGTCCGATTGCGGCGCGCGGCAAAAAGTCCGCATTAGTGCATGAGGAACGCGACGGCGGCAACCTGCTCAAGCACATCAAGGTGCGGCAGGGCGACGTGGCGCAGGGTTTCGCGGCGTCGGACGTGATCATCGAACGCGAATACCGCACGCCGACCATCGAACACGCGTTTATGGAGCCGGAGTGCGCGATTGGCATCCCGGCGGGCTTCGACGCGGAACACGAGAAGCTGACGATCTACGTCGGCTCGCAGATTCCCTACGAGGACCGACGACAGGCGGCACGGGCGCTCAATTTGCCCGAAGAGCAGATTCGTGTGCGCGGGACGCTGATCGGCGGCGGATTTGGCGGCAAGGAAGATATCGCGGGGCAAATTCACGTCGCGCTGCTGGCGACCGTCACGGGCCGCCCGGTGAAGATGCTCTACACGCGGCAGGAATCGCTGCTGTTCCATCCCAAGCGCCACGCGACCGTGATCCGCATCAAGACTGGCGCGAAGCAGGACGGCACGCTCATGGCGGTGCAGGCGGAATTGTATGGCGACGGCGGCGCGTATGCCAGCCTCTCCGACAAGGTCATGACGCGCGCCACGACGCACGCCACCGGCCCGTATGTGATGCCGCACGCCCAAATCGACTGTTATGTGATGTACACGAACAATCCGCCGTCCGGCGCGTTCCGAGGCTTTGGCGTCACGCAGTCTGCGTTTGCCGTTGAGCAAAACATGGACCTGCTCGCGGAAGCTATCGGCATGGACCCCGTCGAGTTCCGGCGCATGAACGCGCAAACTGTCGGGACCAGCACCGCTACCGGGCAACTGCTGCGCGAGAGCGTCGGCTTGCTGGAAACGCTCAAGC
>CBEVZO010000932.1:0-1853 GCA_965554365.1 uncultured Anaerolineae bacterium | reverse complement strand
GGTGATGCTGCTGGATGTGGCGTCGCGTGATTTCACGTCGCGCGTCGTCGTGCCGGATCGGATGCCGCAGCCTAACCGGCTGGCGGTGCATCTCGTGCGCGGCGAAACGGAGTTTTTCTGGACGACGATTCGCGGCGAGTTTGTGGTACAGAACGTCAACTCCGGGCACTGGGAGCGTTTGGAGAGCGCACTCGCCAGCACGGGGATTGCGCCGTTGCAGGTGCGCCCCTTCGCGACCGGGACCGCCGCGCTGATCGAGATGGCGGACGGCGCGGCGTATGTGTTGAATCTGGACACGGATACGCTGATCCCGGTGCGGTTTGAGTAGGGGAGAGCAAACCCAATCTCACCCCCTGGCCCCCTCTCCCGTCAAGCCGGAGAGGGGGAATGTGGCGTGCGATTCGCATTCGATGTTCAGGCCGCGCTTACCACAGCTTGCACCAGCCGTAGCCCTTGTATACTTCGGTGAAACCCATCGCTTCGTAGAGCCGGTTAGCTGCGAATTGATCGCCTGTGCCAACATACACATCGCGTGCATTCAACGCGCGTAAACGATGCATCCCTTCCAGCATCAAGGCGCGCGCCAACCCTTTGCGTTGGTGATCGGGGTGGGTGCAGACAGGCTCGAACGTACCGTACATATTCATGGTTTCGAGCGTCACACCCACATACGCCGCAAACGATCCGTCCGGCGCGACGGCGACCAGATCGAGATCGTGGCGGAACGATGGCGCCTGGGTGAAAAAGTTGTATACTTCTTTGCCCGTGTGACAATCGCGGTTGAAAGCCGCGTTCAGCACATCGGCGACCCGCTGACCATCGTCCAGTGTGGGATTGGTCGTGCGTAACGTGTAGCCCGCCGCCATGTTTACTGGTGGAATCGGACGCCGGGTGTTCAACCGCATCCGGCGAATGACACCGCCCCACGTTTGCTTTTCATAGCCGCGCGCCTGCAACAATATCCGGCGCGGCAAGTCATACTCGTAGACGAAACTGACCAGATCGCGTTTACCCTGGTCGTTGATCTTGGCGAGATGCGCCTCGGCCCAGTCGAACATGGCGGCTTCGAGGTGGCGATAGTCGGGATGCAGCGTCAGGAACGCATGTCCTAACCCTCCTTCATGGTGTGCTACCGCGACCAGTTGCCCCGCTTCATCTTCCCAGAGTTGGATCGGGCCAGGTTTCAACAGTGATGCGATGCTGGTATCTTCACGGTGGAAGCGTTGGCCTTCCCAGCGCCGAGGTTCCCAGTTCCAATCAGCGGGGGTGATCGGATAGGTGGCGATGAGCAGATCACGCACGGCCCGGTAATCCGCGTCAGTGCGGAAGGGGCGGGACATGATCCGTTCTTGCGTAGGATCGAGTGTTGCTTTAGGTGCAGTCATTACATCCTCCAAAGTGTGAGCTAATGCTAGCCGTTAAGCAGCATGAAGCAAACCGAGTCGCGGGCATGGTCTGACATTTCGACCGGATGCCTGCGACTCGTGCGTGGAGTGGTTATGCAGCAGTATGGACGCAAAAACCGCAGGCAGTGCGCCTGCGGTTTGGACCGCGCAAAGTATGGAATTCAGAAGTTCGGTATTTCTCAGCAGGCGCAAGACGACAAGGTACACCGCCAGCCCTGGCAGGTGATCATTCACACCCGTGAGTACGCTCACAGTGGTGCGAGGCTTGTCGTTGAGGTCGTGCCACTACTGCGCCATGTTTCGCCTGTAACTCCTGTTGATCTGGCGCACAGTATACACGCCGCTGTGAGAGAAATCAAGCGTTGTTTGCTGCGCGGGTCCACGAACGAGTGGTCAGTAGTTTGTTGTGTTGCGAAGAACGGCCTCACCCCCCGGCCCCCTCTCCAT
>CBEVZO010000931.1:0-1855 GCA_965554365.1 uncultured Anaerolineae bacterium | reverse complement strand
TACCTGCTCATGCAAAACTGTCCTCCCGCCAGACCTGCGGAGGGGGCGCGAACCAGTTTGCGTTGGGGGAGGGGCAAATGACAAACAATGCACCTGACAGATTGTTCGTGGACCCACCGCCATCTGCCAGTGTGCCGGGCGAGTCAGCCCTGGTACAATAGAGTGATATTGCGTTACACACACCACCGCACACCGGGGTCGCGGAGGACATACGACTTATGAGCAGCGAATCGCTGATTGGGCAAACAATAGGCAATTACCGCGTTATCAGCCGTTTGGGGCGGGGCGGCATGGCTACCGTCTATCGCGCGCGGCAAACCACGATGGGCCGCGATGTCGCGATCAAGGTGATGCGCAGCGATCTGGTAGATGACCCGCAGTATGAGGCGCGGTTCGAGCGCGAGGCGCAGGTGATCGCCAACTTGCAGCACCCGCGCATACTACCGGTCCACGAGTTCGGGACCGAGGGCGAGGTGTTCTACCTCGTGATGCGCCTGATCGAAGGGCAATCGTTGTACGAGCGACTCCTACGCGGCAAGCTGCTACTGGATCAGATCGCGCGCTACGTCAACCAGATGGCCGAGGCGCTGGATTACGCGCACAGCCAGGGCGTGATCCACCGCGATCTGAAGCCCAACAACGTCATGCTCGACGCGTTGGACAACCTCTACCTGATGGATTTCGGGCTGGCGAAGATGCTCGCCGCCACGCAAAACTTGACGCAGACCGGCACAGTCATCGGCACGCCGCAGTATATGGCTCCTGAGCAATGGCGCGGCGCGGCGATTGACGCGCGCACAGACGTGTACTCGCTCGGCGCGATGGTGTATGAGATGACGGTGGGACGCCCACCGTTCGAGTCCGATACGCCGTTCACGTTGATGTACAAACACGTCAACGATCCGCCGCCGCCGCCACGCGACTCGCTGCCCGATCTGCCTGAAACGGTCGAAGTGGTGATCCTCAAGGCGCTGGCGAAGGAGCCTGCCGACCGCTACGAATCGGCGGGCGCATTGGCGCGCGCGCTGACGCAGGTCGTGCGCGACAGCGGTATCCAGGGCGCGGATGAGCTTGTGCCGCCGCCGGTGGTCACGGTCTGTACACCAGCACCCGAAGCTGCGACACTTCTCGAAGACATAACGCCGGACAAGAAATCGGCTGACGTGCCTGTGGTCGCCGCCGCACCGGTATCCGCTGACGTACACGACCCTGCTGCAAAACCCGTCCCGGCGAAAAAGGACACTCCGGAAAAACATGAGGGTATCGCCGTCGTCGCGCGGCAGACCCCGGCTAAGCCGCTGCCGCAAGCCGCAGAAGTTAAGGAAGTCGTGGCTGACGAACCGGTCGCGCCGCCTGTGGAGATCGTGCCACCTCCGGCGCAGATCGTCCCGCCGCCCCCTCCGATTCCTGTACCCGGTGGTGGGGGATTGCCGCAGGCGTCAGCAGGCACACCGCACGTTATTCACGGTGTCCCAGACCCCGGTGCGCATCCAGCACAACCCGCACCGCCCGCACATCCGATGCCCCCTGCGCCCCCGGTCGCGCACCAACCGCCGCGTTCGTCCGTGCGAATGGTGCAACCTGGTGCAGCGGAACCGCATCCGCCCGCCTCAAAGGTACGCCGTGCCTTCGAGCGTGTCGATCAATCGCTCGACAGCGCGTTCGAGAAAGCGGCTCACAAAGCCCCTCGATTCAGCGGCCCGCCCTCCGACCCCGATCTACGCGTCGCGCAAGGCGTGCAGTTCACCCCGGACGGTGTACCGGTCAGCGGGCCTGCGCTTAACACCATGCGCGGTTTGCTGGACCCGGAGGAGCAGTTGCTCGGCGTGCTGGACGTGCGCGGCACGGCCCAATG
>CBEVZO010000930.1:0-1855 GCA_965554365.1 uncultured Anaerolineae bacterium | reverse complement strand
ATGCAACAGCAGCTTGCGTTCCGACCCCAAACTGGCCGTACCCCAACGCGGTACATTGGACGCCGCAGGGCGTTGGTTGAGTACACGGGTTTCATCTTTGGCGGGGCGTTCGGATTCCGCCGCAATTGCATCAATGTCCAGCGGCATACTACACTGGATACACAGTACATTTCCATCTGGATTTTGATAATCACAATGTGGACAGATAATCACAAGTTTCCCCTTACTAGGAGCAGTCCCGCACAACGATAATGCGCACCCCGCCCACAAAAGCCAGGATTTTGCCTGCGCATCGTGTATACTTAATATACCAGAGTCAAGCACAAAAATCGCGTGAATTCAACCGTTTGGGTGTGTTTCAAATCTGGGACAAGCTGCCGGTGTGAGAGAAATTCCGTAGGGGCACTGCTTGCGAGGCCCTGAGTAAGAGCGAACCTGCGGTTCGTTAGCCCTACCCCTACGAGAAAACAAATCCCGCCCCGAATCTGGAATGCACTCCAACCGTTTTGTACACGGAGACGTAACGATGAGCCAGCCTACACGCGCTGCACCGCCACCATCCTCCCCTCGCACGCCCTCACGCCGTGCGAAGGGTCTGCGCCTGACCATTACAGAGCGTCACTACGAGCGCGGGCTATATCATTACACACGCAAAAAGTATGACCTCGCGCTCACCGATCTTGACAATGCGCTAGAACGCGATCCGCGCAACCCAGAATACTACACCGCGCGCGGCCTTGTGCTACTCCAGGGCGGGTATGAAGACGAAGCCGAAGAAGATTTTGCCTACGGCCTCAAGCTCGATCCGACGCAGTGGTTAGCGCATTATGGGCGGGGATTGCGCGCCTTCAAAGCAAAGCAGTATCAAGCAGCAATTGACCATTTCTCGCGGGCGCAGCACATCGCGCCCACGCGCGCCGAAGTTTACTATCACCGCGCGGTCGCGTTTTACGAAATGGGCAACCTCGCACAGGCACACATGGATATGGAATTCGCGGTGCAGCAGTTTGAAAATCACAGAAAACGTCGGTCACAAGCGAAAAAGTGGCTTAAAATCCTTGGTGAATCCCAACCCGGATAAATAGATCACTAGAGTTGCAACCGCGCGGCGAGTGCGTTAGCATTCTCGCGCTGTCATAGTGAAACACCATCAAACCTCACAAGTAGGGAAAGGCGCGTTATGAAAGCAATTGTTTTGTGTGCCGGAAAAGGAACCCGGCTCTACCCTGTCACGCTCACAATGCCCAAGCCGCTGGTTCCAGTAGCGAATAAGGCGCTGCTCAAATACGCCATCGAGACACTGATCGCGATGGGGGCAACCGAGATCGGCCTAGTCGTCAACAGCCTGGACTCCCCCATCCGCACCAAACTGGGTGACGGACTGGAGACTGTGGGCGTGCCACTGACATACATCGAGCAAGCCAATCCACGCGGGCTAGCCCATGCGGTCAAGTTAGCGCAACCCTTCATCGGTGACGCGCCGTTTTTCATGTACCTGGGCGATAACATTTTCCAGGACTCGATGACCGTACTTCACGACACGTTTCAGGAAACCGGGGCCAGCGCAGTCATCGCACTGACCGAGGTCCCGAATCCTAGCGCATTCGGCATCGCAGAACTGGAAGGCGGCAAAATTAAGCGGTTGGTGGAAAAACCCAAAGACCCGCCAACCAATCTAGCCATTGCCGGTGTGTACGTGTTCCAACCCGACATCTTCGACGCCATCGATCACATCAAGCCCTCGTGGCGCAATGAATTGGAAATCACCGACGCGATTCAGTATCTGCTGGATCAGGGCAAAACCGTGCTGCCCTATGTCGTGGATGGTTGGTGGATGGACGCAGGGAACGCGGAC
>CBEVZO010000929.1:0-1857 GCA_965554365.1 uncultured Anaerolineae bacterium | reverse complement strand
CGACGTGCTTCACGTAGATGCCGGTGGCGTAGCCGTACTCGATGGTGCGCTCGTTGACGGTCATTTGCCCGATCACGCTGGGGAAGCTCAGGTTGAGGTTCGCACCGGTCAGAATCTCGAAACGTTTGCTGTTGAGGATGTACTGGATCACTGCGCGGGCCGCGTTATGGCGCTGGTCGAGATCGCGGGGCGTCATGGGGATGTACTTGCTCGCGCCGGTCGTGCCGCGCGTCATGGCCCAACCCAGTGGTTCGGCTTCCAGCAGCGCGTGGGTGTCGCCGCCCATCACACGGCGCAGCAGCGGGTAGTAGTCCTGATAGGTTTGCGCAGGGAACGCGGCGCGATAGTCTGCCAGCGATCCAACAGTTTCTGCACCGTGCTGCTGACCATACTCCGTCTGGGCGTAGATCGTGAGCAGGTTTTGCAGCACACGTTCTTGCGTGGCGACGGGATCGTCCAGCGCGTCGTGCCAGGGTTGGACAAAGGCGCGCAGGATGGGGGTAATCGGGTTTTCGCCGGTCATGGAATGTTGGCTCCTGTGGGTGCAGGCCGGACGCGTGGTTGCAATTGTACCCTAAACGCACGCTGCGCCAACCGGCGTGAGAGGGTCTCACGCCAGGGGCGCGCGCATGATAATGAGATTGGGAAGCGTCGATCAGGTTGTATGGCTGCCTAATGCGGCGCTCCTGCGGTTGGCCTATCCCCATCGCCATTGCGGAGCGTGCGTGTCAGGCGGCGATAATGATCCATATCGCGGCTGGCGGCACGGTCGTCACCGGGGCCACCGCGTTGCAAAAATGTGAGATGGCGGTTGAACACGGCCTGCGCGTAATGCGGTTGGAGCTTGATCGTCTCGGTGAAGTCGGTGATGGCTTCGTCGTAGTAGCCCAGTTGTTTGTGCGTCTGGCCGCGATTGTGGTACGCGAACGCATAGTGCCCGTTGATCTCAATGGAACGGTCGTAGTCGGCGAGCGCGGCGTTGAGTTGGCCCATCTCGTGATGTGCGTTGCCCCGGTTATAGAAGGCCAGTGCGAAGCCTTTGTTCAGGTGGATGGCACGGTTGTAGTCTTTGACAGCGGCTTCAAGTTGCCCCATGCGGTGCAGGATCACGCCACGATTGAGCAGCGGGGTAGGGTGCTGGTTCATCAAATGCACGGCCTCGTCATAATCGGCCAGCGCGCGTTCGAAATCTTCCCGTTCGTAGTACGCATCGCCGCGTGCCAGATACGCGCGTCCGTCGGCGCTATCCCACTCGATGGCGTGGTTCAGGTCCTCAATGGCGGCGTCATAGTTGCCCAGGGAGATGTAGATGATGCCGCGTTCGCGATAGGCGTCCGCCTGGGTTTCGTCCAGCCTTATGGCCTGGCCGAAATCCTTGAGCGCGTGGTCCAGGTGGCCCAGCGCGCGGTGTGTCTGCCCGCGTGTGAGATGGCTCTCGGCGTCGGTCGGCTCCAGCAGGATCGCGCGGTTCAGGTCGTGCAGCGCATCCTGGTAACGGTGTGCGCCAAAGTGCAGTGCGCCGCGCATGATGTAGGCGGGGGCGTGACCTTCGCGCTGTGCGATCACCTGTGAGTAGTCCTGAATTGCTTTGTCGTGATGACCGAGTAATTCGTAAGTCAGGCCCCGGTAGTAGTAGGCGTCGGTGTTGGTCGGATCGTGGCGCAGCGCCTCGGAGAAGCTGATCAGGGCTTCGCCGTGTCGTCCTTGCACACGGAGCAGCATTCCGCGCTGGAAATGGGCATCCGCGCAGGTGGGATCGAGCCGGGTGGCGGTTTCGTAATCGCTGAGCGCGCGGTCGGTGTCGCCGAGTTCGGCGTAGCAGCGACCGCGATTGAGGAAGGCCTCGGCGCATTCTTG
>CBEVZO010000928.1:0-1859 GCA_965554365.1 uncultured Anaerolineae bacterium | reverse complement strand
GCGCGTGTTGCAGCCGGGCGGTTTGTGTTTGCTGGGCGTCATTTCGCTTGAGACGTGGCCGCCGATGGGCCGTGAGATCGCCCCCGGTGAATTCCTGGCCGAAGAAGGTAGCAGAGACGTGATACACAGCGCATTCGCAGATGACGAAGCCGATCAACTCGTGGCGGCGTGGGATGTGCTACAAAAGGACAAGCGCGTGGCGTGGGATCGCGAGTATGCCACGCAGCTTACGCCGGAAGACTGGCTGACGATGTACGGGTTCGCTCCCCGCAGCGAATCGACAGACGAATGGACGGCGCTGTATGCTACGCGCGCGGTGCGGATGCAGTACGTGCATCTGTATTATGTGCTGCGGAAACCGGTCTGACGCATAGGTAGCTCTTGGTCAGGGAGTCGCGTCCAGAATTTGCCGGGCGTGACTCCGTTCGTGTGCCGCCATGATCGACATCATATCGCTGAGCCATCCGTTTCCGGGCCAGGGAAAGGGGATGAGCAGCGTGAACGTCTCGGCGGGCAGGTCGCGCAGGATCGCTTTGGCACGTTCGCGCACGCGCGTGAGTTCTGCGCGGAGATGCGTCAGGGTATGGGCGCGACGTTGGGCAACGTCGCGCGCGTTATAGTCCTCGAAGGTGGTGAAATCCGCGATCACGTAGTACGCCTCGCCCGCTGCCAGCGCCTCTAATGACCGCAGCGCCTCCTCCTCCCACACCAGAATATGCCCCGCCACATCCTTGGCGGTCCACTGTGTGTCCGGGTGAACGATGTGATCAGGATCGGCGGCGTCCAGCGCGACATCGGTCAGGCGGCGTGCCTCGTCGAGCAGTGCGATCAGACGTTGTTTCTCGGTCTCAACCTCGTGAGCGTCCATACGATAGTCTCCTGTGACAACCGGCGTGTGTGGTCGCGCAGATCGCTGAGGAGTGAACCCCTCAGCTACTCAAAACCAAAGAACGCTCAAGCGCCCTCGCTTTGTTTTTAGATAGCCTGCGCCTATGTCTGCGGGACACCGTGCGCGTCACTCCGATTTCCTGCCGAACAACCTGCCGCGTTTGCGCCGCGACTTACGCTTGCCGCTCTTACCTATATCTTGCTCGTCGGATTCCAGTGAAGCAATTGCGTCTAACTCTGGCGCTGCGGGTTCGTCGCCGGTCATGCCCTGAAGTTTGCGCGATTCGGCGAGTTGGCCCAGGAGCATAATCGCAGTTTGATACGTGGGACGGCGCACATCGCGCTCCCACATGGTCGTCAGATTTTCTTCCAGCGCTGCGCGCCAGCGGTCGATCTTCTTCGCGTCCGCCGTTTTGAGCATCGTCTTGATGTTGCTCGTATCGCCCATGTGGATCGCGCCCAGCACCAACGCGATGCGGTGCGGCTCCTCAATCGCGCGCTCCTGGATCACAGTAGGGCACGGTGGCACGCCGCGCTTGGGACACCGGGGCGCATCCTTGAGTACACGCCTACAAGTCTCGCAGCGCCACGCCTCCTGATCAGCAGGCGGCTTGTCGCCAAAATCCACGCTGTAGAAGTACATATCCAGCCACAGGCTTTGGAACTCGCGGAACTTGTTCATCTGCGTTTTGTCGCGCCACACGCCCGCTTCGGCAATGGTCAACGTATCGAGGATCGCCGTCGCTGCATCGAACTCGCTGGCGAGGATCAACTCTTGTGCCTCGACCAGCTTGTCCTCCTGATCCGCGCGTGGCGCGGGTGCAGCGGGTACGGACTTCTCTACAACGGGCGGCGCGACCTGGTTCAGTTTCTCCAACCACTTCTTCACAGTGGGATGGTTGATGCTGCTCAAAATCGCGCGGGCCTCATCGTACTGCTTGGTCGCGATCAGGTCTTTTGCGTGGTGCAAC
>CBEVZO010000927.1:0-1862 GCA_965554365.1 uncultured Anaerolineae bacterium | reverse complement strand
CGACCAATCCAGGCCGATCACCGCGTCCGCGTGGCCCTGGATCGTTTGTCGCAGCGTGCCCGATCCCGGTGCGCCGCTCACGTCCCAGATGCGCAGCGCACCATCCCACGCCGCTACTGCGAGTTGCGATCCATCCTGCTTGAACGCCGCCGTGACCACGCCGTTGAGATGCCCGCTCAGCGCGCCGAGGTAATCGCCCGATCCCGCCGCCCACAGCACAACCTCGCCGTCGCCGCCGCACGAGGCGATCACCGGGCCGTTCGCGCCCACGCGGGGATTGTACAGCACGCGATCCACCGTGCCCGCGTGCCCGTCCATGACGAACAGGTCTTCGCCATTGGCAGCGTCCCACACCCACGCGGAGCCATCCACGCGGCTCGCGGCAAGCGTTTTGCCGTCGGGACTGTACGCAATATCGGTGATCCAGCGCCCTTTTTCTTTCAGAATCCGCACGGGCGCGCCTGTGGCGGCATCCCACACACGCACGAATCCGTCGCGGCTGCCCGCAGCAAGATGTTGTCCATCAGGGCTGAACGCGACCCCGTGTACCGGCGCACCCAACGGTGATATGTCCGGTTCCAGTGCGGGGAGCCGCAGCGCCAACCAGCGCCGCCCGGTCGCGATCTGCCACACGTAAACCATGCCATCCTGTCCGCCGCACGCGAGCAGCGCCCCGTCTGGCGACCAGGCCAGCGTGTGAATCTCGCCGCGCGGTTCCTCAAAGACGTGTGTCAACGCGCCCGCCGCCGTCCATACGCGGATGTTGCCATATGCGGTGGCGGTGGCGAGATGCGCGCCATCAGGACTGAACTTGACCAGCGTCAGCGCGCCCCGTGATGCAATGCGCAGTTCCGGTGCGGCGTCCCAATTCGCGGTGTCGTACAGCCACACGCCGCACGATCCTGCGACGGCGATCTGTGCGCCGTTTGATGACCAATCCATGTCACTGATGTGTCCGCGCCCGATGGTGTGTGCTGCTTTAAGCATCATCGCTGCCTAACTCCGCTGTCTCTTGCTGGGGCCAATCGCCGATCAGTTCGATTTCGAGTTCCAGTTTGATGTCGAACTTCTTTTGCACAGCCGCTTGCGCATGCTCAATCGCCGCGCGGTAGTCGGTCGCTGTGCCCTCGCCCGTGTTGACGATGAAATTCGCGTGGACCGGCGAAATCTGCACGCCGCCAATCGCGACACCCTTCAACCCACAGTCCTCGATCAGGCGTCCAGCGTAGTCACCGGGCGGATTTTTGAAGATACTGCCGAGTGAGGCTCCCGGCGGCTGCGTGCGTTTGCGGTGCGCGACGAATTCGTCTGCTTGGGCGTTGAGCGCGTCGGGATCGTGGTCCGTCTCAAGCTGCAAGGTCGCGGCGATGACCACGTAGCGCCCCCGGTCGCCTTTCAGGATCGAGTGGCGATAGGCGTATTGCATCTGGGTCACGCTCCACAACTCGACATGCGGGCGATCCTGTACGTTAAACACCTCGACATAACGCACCAACCCTGCCATGTCGCCGCCGTGCGCGCCCGCGTTGTTGACCACCGCGCCGCCGACCGTACCGGGCACGTTGACGGCCCATTCCAGTCCCGCGAGGCCCTGATTCATGCACTTGCGCGCCATTGTCGTCAAACTCGCGCCGCTTTCCGCCACCACGCGCCCGCCGTTCTCGAAACGCACGCTGCTGGCACGGTTGATGATCGCCACGCCGCGAAAGCCCGCGTCCGCGACCAGCACATTCGCGCCGCTGCCCATGATGATCCAGGGCATCCCGCTGGCTTTGGCGAGCGTCACCACGTCGGTGAGATCAGTGGTGCTGTTGGCGACGACCAGCGCGTCTGTGGGGCCGCCTAACCGTGCGACCGTGTAG
>CBEVZO010000926.1:0-1863 GCA_965554365.1 uncultured Anaerolineae bacterium | reverse complement strand
GACGCAAATCACGAGACACGATATAATCACCGCCACACAAAAACCACACCTACCACAAAGCGAAAATCCTATGCCCGCCAACCACCCCCTATCCCATGTCCCGCGCCGCGCCCTGAATTCGACGGCCATCGTGGGCGGGATTGTAGGCCTCGTCCTACAGTCTCGCTTCGGCTGGGACGTACTGACTACGTTTCTGATCACGCTCACCCTGTGCGCGCTCAGCGTGGGCATCGTCGCCGCCGCATACCACATCCGTCGCCAGGAATAGCACTCCATGCCGCGCCGCAAAGTTTTTCGCACCTCGGATGTCGCGCGGGCGGGCGGAGTCCACACCAACACCGTCCGGCTGTACGAAGCATGGGGCTATCTCGCGCCAGCGGACCGCGCCCCCAACGGCTACCGGCAGTTCACCGCGTATCATCTCGATCAGATCAAGGTGATCCGCTGGGTGCTACACGCGACGTGGTTCAGCCCCACGATTCGCCGCGTCGCGCTGGACGTGATCTTCCAGTCTGCGGCGCACGATCTCACTGCCGCGCTGGAATCGGCGCAACAGTTGCACGCGCTGGTCCTGGCAGAACAAACCCACGCCGAAGCCACCGTCACCGTCCTCGAACAATGGGCGTCCGGCACTGCGTTCCCCGATCCGCTGCCCGCCCCGCTGCGCATTGGCGAAGTCGCGCAATTGTTAGCTGTCAGCGTGGACATGCTGCGCAACTGGGAGCGCAACGGCCTGCTGAGCGTACCCCGCGATCCCGCGAACGGCTACCGGCGGTACGGCCCTACCGAGATCGCCCGCCTGCGCGTGATCCGTGCCCTGCGCCGCGCCAAGTACAGCACGATGGCAATTCTGCGCATGTTGCACCAACTCGACGCGGGGACCACCAATAATCTGCGCGCCGCGCTCAACACGCCCGATCCCGATGACGACATCCAACACGCCACTGATCGTTGGCTCACCACGCTGGCGGAAGCCATCACCGCGCTTGAGGAACTGCTGCCCCACCTGCACATGATGCTCCGCACACACGGCGCGTAGAGGCGTATGCCATACGCTCCTGCTTCCCCTCTAAAAATCCGCGTTTATCCGCATGCATCTGCGTCCCATTCCGCTTTTGTCTTTTCCGCATTTAATCCGCGTTCATCTGCGTCCTATTCCGCTTTTCCACCCTCAAACCCTCCACTAATCCACCAGGGTTTTATAATGAGATCAGCGCGCAACACTGACACGACCGGATCGCGATCCACAAACTAACACAGGAGCAACAAATCGCCCTATGACCGACACGCAAGCACACACGATCATGCATCACATTCACACGCTGGCCGACGAGATCGGCCCACGTCACGCCGGATCGCTGGCGAACCTGCAAGCCGCCGAATACGTCGCCGATCACTTCCGCCACGCCGGGCTAACCGTCGAGGAGCTACCGTTTGAGTGTCCCGGCTGGTCCTGCGCTGAGACAATCCTCACGCTGGACGGCGCACCGCTGCACGCCGCCGCGAACACGATCTCGCCGCCGTGCGACCTCACCGCCCCGACCGTCGCCGCCGGAACCGTCGCGGACCTCGACGCGGCAAACATCACGGACAAAATCGTGATCCTCTACGGCAACCTGACCGCCGTGCCGCTGATCCCCTACCATTGCCCGATCTACAACGATCCGCGCGACCAGCACATCAACCGCACGCTGCTCGAACGCCAACCCGCCGCCGTGATCACCGTCCACCCATTCCTGCACAACGTCGAGCGCCGCATCGAAGACCCCGACTTTACGATCCCCTCCGCCACCGTGCCCGCCGACGTGGGCGCGCGGCTGTTGCATCGCCTGGGCGATCCCGTGCATCTGCGCATCGTGTCGG
>CBEVZO010000925.1:0-1863 GCA_965554365.1 uncultured Anaerolineae bacterium | reverse complement strand
AGTGGCAGTCGAGCCAGATTGAGGTTGAGGCCGGTGATTACATCAGCATTGAGTACCAGTTGGGTAAGTGGCGGAGCATCCCCTCTGATCCCTGGCATGGTCCCGATGGTGGCACGTCGTACCGGTGTTATGGGGAGGCCTGTTTGCAGCCGTTGGACGGTTTTCCTGATGGGGGCTTGATCGCGCGTATCGGCGCTACGGGCGAGGTGTTTGAGGTGGGGCGCTATCGGACGTTTGTCGCTGTTGAAAGTGGTGTGCTCGAATTTCGTATGAATGACATCGGCGTTTTTGACAACGAAGGAACGGTTTTGTTGGATGTTGTAGTGCGGGCGATGAGCGCCGCGGGGGCGACGGAAGCCACTGTGCGGGCTGATGGCGAATGGCAGTGCAGCCGGATAGCGGTGGATGTGGGCGACGAAATTGCGCTTGAGTATGCGTCGGGCGAGTGGCGGAGCTATGTGGGTGATGATTGGCATGGGCCTGATGGGGGCGCGTCGTATGTCTGGGCTTCGGATGCTTCCTTGCAGCCCGTGCCGCATTTTCCTGATGGGGGACTTGTCGGGCGCATTGGCGACGGCGATGCTTTTGCGGTGGGGAATCAACTTACTATTACGGCTGACCGCAGCGGTGTGCTGGACCTGCGTATGAACGACATTGGGACGTATGATAACGAGGGTGAGATTACTGTACGGATTACGCGCAGTTCGGCTAACTGATCATGTGTCGGAGCAAAAAGCGTGATGAGTGGTACGTGATGTAGGGGACGCTTAATACTCGCCATCGAGATCAGCCACAGGGAGTACAAACGAGAAGGTGCTGCCTTTGCCGGGGGCGCTTTCGACGGTGATCGTGGTGTTCATTCCGGTGGCGAGCAGCAGCGCCAGCGCGAGGCCGGTCCCGGAACCGCCGTGCCGGGCGGTTGTGGAGCCATCGACTTTGTAGAACGCTTCGAAGATGCGCGAATGTTGATCAGCGGCGATGCCGATCCCGAAATCGCGCACACCGACCCACACGCGGTCGTCGTCCAGCCATTCGCCGATCACGTACACTGGTTCGGTGACGAGGCTGAACTTGAGCGCGTTGTCAATCAACACCTGTAGCAGCCGCCCTAACGCGCGTTTATCTGATAGCACCAGCGGTAACCCGTCGGGGATGTGCGTTTCGACGCGGTTCACGCCGCGCTGCGAGGTCCAACTGCGCTGCAAGTGGCGGATCGCAAGATTCGTTGCTTCTGAGAACGCGGTGGGGGCGAGCCGGATATCGTGTGTGCGTGCCAGTTGGCGGATGTTGTTAACTTCACCTTCCAGACGCGCGACGGCTTGCGTTGCCATGTCCGAGAGTTTTACCTGGTCGGACGAGCCGTGCTGCGCAACATCTTCGGTCAACAGCGCGATGGCGGATTTTACCTGCAACAGGGGCGTACCCAGTTCGTGCGAGATGTTGGAGATGATATCGGAGCGCAGCATTTCCAGGCGTTTTGCCTCGCGGGCCAGCCGCGCCAGTCGCCGGTCAAACTGTGCTTTGAGCCGCAGCATGATCTGCACCCACATCGCTAACTCTGCCGAATTCACGGGTTTGGTCAGCACGGCGTCAGGCAGTAGATCGCTGCTGCCATTGCGTTGTTCGAGTTCCTGCTGCCGATCCGAGAGTAGAATGATCGGCAGAAAACCAAGTGCAGCGTCGGCTTTGATCTGCTGGCATACCCATTGCCCGTTGGCTTCATGCAGACGGCTGCCCAACAGCACCAGATCAGGTTGCTGATCATAGATTGCCTGGATCGTCTGGCGACCTGTGCGGGTGACCAGCACCGCATAGCCGCCGCCTTCCAGTGGACGCTGGATTGCAGCGGTGGTTCGCCGGTCA
>CBEVZO010000924.1:0-1864 GCA_965554365.1 uncultured Anaerolineae bacterium | reverse complement strand
TCTACAGCATTATTGACCATTGTCAGTGGGTGGCGCATCACCGACCCGCAATCCACACGAGCGCAGCTCCGCCGCGATCGACTGCATCGCCCCCTGATCGTCTTGATCGGCAGCCAGTTGATACCCACGCCGCAAAGGTTCTTCTGCCAGATCGCAGCGCCCCAATGACGCCTGTGAATGACCTAGCTGATAATAATCAGATGGATCAGTAGACCCCAGCTCAATCGCACGTTCGAGATTCACCGCCGCGGTCACATAATCGCCTTCGCTGAACTGCAATCCGCCGAGATAAGACAGGCAGGGGACATCATCGGGGTTTACATCCAAACAGCGACGGAAAAACTCATAGGCGCGCTCATAGTCCCCATTGCGCCAATAGGTATTGGCTAACCTGAACAGCACTGAGGTGTCCGTCGGAGCACGGTCACGCGCCGCCGTGAGTACCGCGATAGCTTGATCGATCTCGCCCAGCGCAACGTAGTTATTCGCCAACTCAACCGCAATATACGTGTGATTCGGCGCATTTTGCAGCGCCGCCTGATACGGCTGGATCGCATCGGCCCAATCGCCCTGGTTGGAATACCACAACCCCTGGTTGCGGAACGCATCCGCCACCGCGATACTGCTGGTATCCAGTTCGAGCGCCTGTTCCAGGTAACCCATCGCTAACTCATACTGACCGAGGTCCTGGTAAATTTCGCCCAAAAATGCGTAGGTCGGTGCGTAGGTCGCATCTAACGCTTTCGCGTGCAACGCCGACGACAACGCCGCGCCGTATTCCCGATTCCAGTCCAACGCCATCGCGCGAATCGCCCACCCCGCAGGTGATTCAGGATCAGCGTTAACTGCTTGTTCGGCAAATTCCACCGCCTCCTGGATACGCGCGGCGTCACGCCCGAAATTCGAGGTGATGATCAACATATGCGTGATGCGGTAGTGCAAATCCACGTCGTTCGGATAACTCAAGGCCAGCGCTTTGCACTGCACAATGGCCTCTTCCAAATCCCCCGCACGATATGCATTCGTGCAACTGGTCTGGGCGACAAACACATCGGGGGTTACCGTAGGCGTTGGTTCCGGCGCAACCTGCGTCTGCACCGAATCCATCGCGTTTTCGATTCTGGGCACGATCTCAGAGCGCACGTCGCCCTGATGCTGCCAGATCAGCCAGCCCACATACGCCAACGCAGGAATCGCAAAGAGCGTCAACACAGTGCGTCCTGAAAATAAACGCAGATTACGGCGGCGACCGGGCCGGTATCGTTTAGGGGTACGCAGATACATCACAACACTCCTAGAAGATGCCGATAGGTTCTGGCGGGATTGGTGTGTTTGGGATCGGCGTAGGAACATCATTGATGTCGTATTCGTCCTCATAATTCACGCACGACATCAACCCCTCATTGATGAAACCCTTGATATTCTCCGCCGGATTCATCAACAACGCCTCCTGCAATACCGGCCAAGCCTCATCACAACGCGCCAGCAGCGTATGCGCCAACCCGCGAAGGTACCAACACGCGATTTCGCGCTCATCCATGGGAATCTCTTGTTCTATCTGGATGTCCGCACAGCGCTCGAACGACTCAATTGAGCCTTCGAAATTACGCTTGGTATACTGCACCATGCCTAACTGTCGCCACGCTTCAGGATAGGTATCATCAAGCTCCAGCGCCTGTTCACACGCTTCCTCTGCGAGTGCGTCTTCACGCATTGTGAAATAGGTTTCGCACTTGCGTGTATACGCCTTCACGTTGTCCGGCTCCATCACGAGGACCATGTCATACGCGGCAATCGCGGCTTCGTAGTTCGGCGGCTGCGCTTTGTAATACGCGGCCACCTCAAAATACAACGCAGCAAAGCG
>CBEVZO010000923.1:0-1866 GCA_965554365.1 uncultured Anaerolineae bacterium | reverse complement strand
TGCCCTGTTTCAATACCCGTGATTTTAGCTTTCTTACATCATCATACAAGGGGGACTTGATCACGCGCCGGATACTTCCTCGCCGTCGCCGCGCGCCCGGGTTTTGATTCACGCGCACCGGCCACTATGCCAGAGTTTCGCCCCTGGCGTTTTCCTAATACAATGAAGAGTATGCGTATTATTGAGGAGCTAGACGAAACAAATGAACAGGTTAAGGTTAAGACTTTGGCTGGGGCTGGCGCTGTTGGTGGCGTTGGCGCTACCGGTGGGATTGGCTGGTGGACAGGGCCCCGATGATTTCGTGGATTTCGAGTTTTTCTCAGACGATTTTCAGATGGGGCTGGACCCGGCGTGGCAAGTGTCGGGCGGTTGGGCGGTGCAGCAGACGGGGACGGCCTCAGTGCTGCTGACGTCTACGCCGGGCGTGGCCTGGGTGCAGCGTGACGCGGAGTGGAGCGGCGACTATGTATTCCGTTCCGCTGTGCGGCTTGACCAAGGCACGTTGGCGTTGGGTTTCATGATGATGACGGACGCGCGCTACATCGTGCAGTATCAGGCGGACGGGTTGTATTTGACGAAGGAGCAGCCTACCGGAAATTTCACCGTATTGGCGCAGGCAGCCCCGCCTGCGTTGGGCGTGGCACATGCTGTCACCATTGGCTGTGCAAGCGGGCATATTCAGGTCTATGTAGATCGTGATCTGCTGTTGGAGTATGTTGATGCTGCGCCGCTGCTGCAAGGGACGATTTCGCTGGGCGCACTTGACAATACCACTGCGGCGATTGGTTTTGTGCATGTGATGGAATTGCTCCATCCGCTGCCAGTGGGCGGGTTGTCGGGCCTGGAGCCGCAGATTGTGCAGCCGCCCGGTGATCCAGCCCCGGATCCGCCGCCTGCGGAAGGGTGGTCGGATCTCGCGATCACTGATGTGCGCTTGAGTCATGCTGTGCCCGCACCGGGTGAGACGTTCATTGTCACAACGACGATTGTGAATCAGGGCACGGCCCCCGCGCAGCATTACGATCTGGTGATCGTGCATCAATATGAACAGGGCGGGCCAAATAATCCGGCAGGGGTGGAGTCATTACCCGTGTTGCAGCCGGGCGAGCAGATCGTGGTTGAGCTGCCCAATGTGTATTTCGATCCCGGTGAGTATCACATGCGTGTGCTGGTGTCGAACGACTGGTATCTGACCGGCAATGTTGATCCTGGTGGACACCGTCAGCGCGATGTGATGGTGTCGGTTGTGGGGGGTGATGCTCCACCTCCACCTCCGCCGCCACCACCACAGGAAGCGGGGATGCCTGATCTGGTAGTCTCCACCGCGAGTGCAGCGGTCATGCCGTCACCGCCCGGCACGGTGGTCACGACCTACACCATTCATAACGCCGGGAACGCCGATGCAGCGCCGTTTACCGTGCGGTGGTATCCGCACGGCGCGTCGGACATGCTAGCGTGCAGTAATGATGTTATGAGTTTGGCGGCGGGGCAGTCGGTGGAACTGTCGTGCATCTTCACCTATCAAGCACACGGCGAAATGCACTGGCGTGTGGTGGTGGACGAGGACGGCGAGATTGCCGAGTCGGTTGAGGACAACAACGTGTGGCGCGGCACGGTGTTCATCGAGAGCGCGGGGCCAGTCGTGTTGGCGGACGTGGTCATCACCGACGCGGCGGTGCGCGCGCTGACCAATTCGGGGCAGGTGGACGTGGTGATCACGATCCAGAATGTTGGGGACGTGACAACCCCGTTGTTCACGGTGATCTGGTTCCCGCATGGGCGTGATGAGGGGTTGGTGGGCTGCGATCAGGACTTCACATTAGCGGCGGGCGAAACGCAGCAGATGCGCTGTCTCTACACGTATCC
>CBEVZO010000922.1:0-1868 GCA_965554365.1 uncultured Anaerolineae bacterium | reverse complement strand
TGCGCCGCGTACGATGATCTTATCTTGAGCCATCGGGGTTTGTCCTTACTTGTGCAGTTAGCGGGCGGGCACGACGCGCACCATAGTAAACATAAATGGCACGCGCGGGCGAGTGCGATACGAACGAATGTCTCAGGAACGCGCGTTCTAAAAGTGTACTCCGCAGCGAGTGATCTGTCAAAAACTGATCGGGCTTGAATCCACGATGCGGACCGCGTGAATCGGGATGATTCAGGCGCTCGAAAATCCCCACGAGCGCGATCAAAGAGTCTAACAAAATGCGGGGCGCGCGGCAATGGTGAAATGCGGTGTTTAGAAAGATTTAAGGTGACGCTTGTTCGTTTAATTGAATCGGTCAATAATCACCTCCGGAATATGTGCATCATGGGAGTGAATTATGCTGAAATTTTCGCGGTTGCTGTTTGTGGTGGGTACACTAACTGTTGTGTTCTGTGTGCTGCTGGTGACGGACGCGTTTCCCTGGCTGCGCGGCGATGTGTCGTGGATTCCGCTCTTGGGGCGCTGGCGCTGGCCGTATAGTACGCCGCGTTGGGCGTGGGTTGTACCGTCCATCATCGCGGTGGTTGTGTATGTGGTCGGCGCGCGATGCCTGCTGCGATCCGCAGCCGCAGTGCCGGGGCGGTATCCGCTGCGGTTGATGTTGTGGGCATATGGCGGAGCGGTGTTGCTACCTTTGCTCTTGCTGACGCTTGAGGGCGGGCCGCTGTATTTGCTCTCGACCCGGTCCCTATCGCCGATCACAGGCGGATATCCTTATGCGAGTGCCATCATAGACGACACTGATTCGACTTTCAGCAATTGGTCTGCCTTCGTCGACGCCTATCGCGAGGAAGTGAACCTCAATCCACCGGGCGGGGTTACGCTCAGCCCGCCGGGTCTCGTCATGGCCTATCACGTGGATGCGCGCATCTTCGCGGCGGTTCCCGCTGCGGCGGACAACTTCGGAGCGCCAGTGCGCCTCATGCAGTGCCAGAATCTCGCCATGATGACCTGGGACAACAGCGACTTTGCCAGCGTGTGGCCCCAAATCTTCATGCCGTTCTGGGTGGCGTTGGCTGTTGTGCCGCTGTACCGGCTTGGTGTGCTCGTGTTTGACCGGGATCGCGCGCAGTGGGCGGTGCTATTGTGGCCGCTGATCCCCGGCCTGGCGATCTTTCAACCGCGTTTTAACGTGCTGTACCCACTGTTGGCGGCGCTGGCCGTGTGGTGGCTGTGGCAGGGCATGATCCGGCAACGCATGCACTGGGTCGTCGCTAGTGGTGTGGTGTTGTCTGCCGGCGCGTTCTTCAACCTGTCGCTGGTCCCGCTGGGTCTCGTGGCCGGATTGATGATGGTCGGCTTCCGCGTACTCTCCCCGGCTTCCGATCTACGACGGTTGGTGGTCGAGCTTGTGGGTTTCGGGCTGGGATGCCTGTCAGTATGGGGCATCTACTGGGCCTGGACCGGGCAAGCGCCTTGGGAGATCGCCGATTTCCTACTCAACCAGCACTACGAGATGTATCGCCCCTATTTGCCCTGGCTGATCATGCACCCGTACGACATGTTTCTATTTGTGGGGCTTCCTGTAGCGGTGTTTGCACTGTGGCGCATAACACAGTTGCGTGCGATCCGTTGGCGTGCCCGTTCGCTGTCGCGTGGCGACGTGTTTGCATTGGCGATTGTGGTGGGCGTGGCGATCCTGGTTCTCAGCGGGACCGCGCGCGGTGAAACGGGGCGTGTGTGGCTGTTTTTCGCGCCGCTGTGGGTGTTGTTGGCGGCGGATGTGTTGGCGCGTCTGCCTGAGCGGGACCGGGTCGTGCTGCTGGCACTGCAAGCGGTGTGTCTGATCAGTATGGCGGCGGTGCTGC
>CBEVZO010000921.1:0-1869 GCA_965554365.1 uncultured Anaerolineae bacterium | reverse complement strand
GCCGCACATGGGTGATCTACCACCCGTGATCGCGCAGCTAATGCAGAAATAGCACTACCCAACAAATCGGGACGCAGGTTAACGCGGATGCACGCAGATATTGTTTTTCAATCGGCGTTTATCTGTGTGTAGAACGGCCCGCTGTAGCAATACGTCGTCAATGGTGTTTCGCTTTTAGCCCCTATCCCCCCCAGCCCCCCTTTCCCCACAGGCGGAGAAAGAGGGGAGACAGCGCGCGATGAAGTCCCTCTCCGCTTGCGGGGAGGGATTTAGGGAGGGGCTAACTGGCGCAGCAACCCAAGCCTTAAAAACCTACCTCTGGGCGGGGGGACCGAGGGGGGTGAGGTTTACGTCGCCGCTGCCGCCTGCCGTGTTTTGATCGCCGTGACAATGATCGTTACCGCCGCGTCTAGCGTGAATTGATCCATGTTGAGCGTCAGATGATACAACGCCGGATCGTCCCACTGAATGCCGAAGAAGCGCTTGAGATACTCCGCTGAGGCACGATCCGCGTCGGCGAGGTGGCGCTTGATCTCGCTGACCCCGGACATGCCGCTCTCACGAATGGCCCGCATACGCACGTCCAGCGGCGCGATGATGCGGATATGCATCACACCTGGTTTGTCATGCAGCACCGCCTGCCCGCCGCGCCCCACGATCACAATGTCGCCCTGATTGTAAGCGCGCTCGATGGCGTAGCGTGCCAGCGACACACAGTCTTGCTCGTTGAGCGTGCGCGCGGTCAGCGTCTCGACTATGCCGTGCTGCTCCTCACGAAACAGGACTTCCTTCACGGTGCGGGGCCGGGATCGTAGCAGCCGTGAGATAAAGTCCTGCACCTTATATTGTTCCGCTGAAAAATCGACGACTTCAGCCTCACACAACCCGACTTGCTGCGCCGCCTCGATCATCAGCGCCTTGTCAAAGTAGCGGTAGCTGAGGGTTTCGCATATCCGCGCGGCGATGGCATCCCCACCGCTGCCCACCTGCCGAGAGACAGTAATCACGGTCATCTGCACACCTCCTGTGCTGGGAACGCAGGCGACCGGGCGGGCTTCCCGCGCCCCTAGTCCTCTGTGGTCAGTCCTTTCTGAGACAAAGCAACAACGGAACCACCGGCGAGGGTTGTGCCTCGATCTGCGGTGCTTCCGCTGTGTTGTGGCGCTCGCCTGTGTTCCCTATCCAGCGGGAGGGTCGCTCCCGCTACTCTCAGTATACGGGAAAACGCACGCCGCTGTCGATAGATGCGTGCCACAAAAACACTTCTGCATTGCGCATTTGTGCGTATAACAGTGTACAACACAACAACTCCCGTCCATACAACCCCTGTGAGCGATCCTGATCATGAGTTCCTGGCAACTGCTGCGTACCTTGCTCGGCTTCTGGCGCGCGACGCATAACCCGGTCTTCTGGCGTACCATCCAGCGGCCCCCCGTGTGGTACAAAGGCTACCAACGGCTCAAGCACGCGACCGGCCTACTGCTGGTGTTGGGCGGTATGAGCTGCTACTGCCTGACGCTGACCGTGTTCATATTCAACAACCTGCTGGTGCTGATCGCGCCGTTGTCGCTGCTCTGGACGCTGCTGGTCGGCATCACGCTCGGCCCGGTGATCGTCCATGAGCGCACCCAGGGCACATGGACATTGCTGCGCCTCACACCGCTGGACATCCACACGCTGTTGTTGGGCAAAGCGAGCGGGGCACTGTGGTGGCTGCGTGACGTGGTGCGCGCCATGATCGGGCTGCTGTGGCTGGTCGCGCTGGGCGTGGGGCTGGTGAGCCTGATTCTGACGCCTGCCACTGCCGAGTTAATCGGTGGGCTGGGCGCGTCATTGTTGTGCGTGAGTACGTTTGTCGTGCCCGTGATC
>CBEVZO010000920.1:0-1875 GCA_965554365.1 uncultured Anaerolineae bacterium | reverse complement strand
CGCGCGCCAACATGATCTCCTCGCGTGCCTGTTGCGTCAGTTCGGCCCATTCAGTCAGGAAACGCCGCCGGTGGTCCTGGTAGCGCCGCACGCGCCGGTATACCTCCAGGCGCGCCCCGGAGTCCGGCAAACCCTGCACCGGTACACGCAACCCAAAACGATCCATAATCTGCGGACGCAACCGGCCTTCTTCGGGATTCATCGACCCGATCAACACAAACCGCGAACGAAACGTCCCCGACATCGCGCCGCGCCGCACGGTGTAACTGCCTTGCGCCGCCGCATCGAGAATCGCATCTACGATCACGTCATTGAGCAAATTCACTTCGTCGATATACAGCAGGTTTTGATCCGCGCGCGCCAGAATCCCACGTTCCAACCGGACACGCCCTTGCTGCACGGCGATGCGCTCATTGATGCCTCCCACCACATCCTCAAGCCGCGCATTGAGTGGCAGTTCGATCAACTTGACCGGCTCGTAGTGTACCTGGGAAGCCGCATCATCGTCGCCCGTTTCGTCATCATCGACAGGCTCATCATCCAACAGTATTTCGTTATAGGGCAGCAGGTCCGCCATGCTGCGCACAGCGGTCGTTTTGCCCGTGCCGCGCGGCCCGATCAACAGCACCCCGCCCACTGCCGGATTGATCACTGACAGCAGCAGCGCGGTACGCATTTCAAGCTGACCGACAATTGCCAGGAAAGGATATGGCAGATGCTCCGCCAACCCAAAATCGACTTCTGGCGCGCGCAAAATGCGCCGTGCCCCGGCTTCGTTGAGCATCTTCAGCAGGTGCGAATGTTCGGCCCCCGAACTGAGATCGGGCAGCATATCAGACATGACACCTATCCTTACATCTCGTCGCCAGCAACACGCTGGTTTTCTAGCGCGGCACGCAGTGCTTTCTCACGCTGCTGATGCTGTATACGTTCGGCCTGTCGTTCCCGCCCTTGCTCATAGCGCAGCTGTTCCTCCGGCGTTTCAATGCACAGTGCCGGAACCGGATGCGGGCGGCCCTGCGGATTGATCGCCACATACACGAGATATGCGGAATTAGTGTGCGTCACAATGCCCGTCAATGGGTTCTCAGCGGTCACCAACACGCATACCTCCATCGACGTGCGGCCTGTATACGTCAACTCTGCCGTGAGCGTGACATAATCGCCGACATGAATCGGCTGGTCGAATGTCATGGTATCGATGGCTACCGTTACGACGGGCGAGCGTGAGTGCCGCATCGTCGCAAACCCGCCCGCCTCATCGACCAATTTCATGATCACCCCACCATGCACATTACCCAACCTGTTAGCATGTTCAGGATTCATCAACAAGCTGAGTATCACACGCGACTCCGACACACATTTCGGTGTCAGATCGTTCGGGGTCGAGTCGTCAACCGTCATCGCTAGTCCATGTCCGGGCGCAGGTCCGAAACACGCTTGAAGATTTCGGGGTCTTCATCCAGCACATCCACGATGCTGTATTCCAACGAAGCCGTCATCGGCGGGAGCGGCGCGCGGGCGGGCAGCCGTTCCGGCTTTTCAGGGACTGCCGGTGGATTGGGATGCAATTCATTGCGGCGTTCCGAGCGTTTGCGCAGAATCCGCCCGTCCTTGCTGAGCCGTCCGATCCACTCGCCATCACGTTTATACACGTCTTCGCCTTCGAGGTACCCCACATAGTCGCCGCGCGTATCGTACACCGCGTTCCCGATCTTCGTGGCGAGCCAATCCCCGTGTGTATCGTAGACGAACACGGGCTTGTTGGGGTCTGGACCTGCCTTCTTCTTCCGACGTTTCTTGACCATGATCTACTCCATTAGGGTCTTATGCTAGTTTTTCTAGGCAGGGAAAGCCAAGCCCTTGATTTGCAGA
>CBEVZO010000919.1:0-1878 GCA_965554365.1 uncultured Anaerolineae bacterium | reverse complement strand
GCAGCGGCAGCGTGGTGGTGAAGGTGCTGCCCTGGTCCACCACCGAAGCGACGGTGATCGTGCCTTTGTGCGCCTGGATCATCTCTTTGACAATCGACAGCCCCAGCCCTGTGCCGGTGGAATCGTGGCGTTTGGCGCGGTCGCTACGATAGAAGCGCTCAAAGATGTGCGGCAGCGCATCCGGCGTGATGCCCATGCCCGTATCCTGCATAGCGAAGACCAATTGATCGCCGCTCAGCCGCGCGCGCAGCGTCACCTGCCCCCCGGATGGCGTGTAGCGGATCGCGTTGGCGGTGAGGTTGACGACAATGCGCTCACACTGCTGCCGGTCGGCCTGGATCAACAACGGGATGGGAGGCGTCTCAACGGTCAGCGTTACGCCTTGCTCGTGGGCGATAGGCTGGTGTGTCTCTACGACGGTGGCGACCAGCGCGGCGAAATCGAACGTTTCCAATCCGAGTTTGATCAAGCCGCGATCCATCTCGGACAGCGTGCGCAAATCTTGCACCAGGTAATCTATGCGCTGCGTTTGCTGCTCTAACACGGCGAGATGGTGTTCGAGTTGATCGGGCGAGTGTTTTAACAGGTACAACCGGGCTTTGAGCGCCGCCAGCGGATTACTGAGATCGTGGGCGGCGTTGGCGACAAAACGCGACTTGAAGCGATCCAGTTCTTTCAGGTGCGTAATATCGCGCATACTCAGCAGCAGCCCGGCCTGTTGGTGATCAGGCATCTGCACCGGAGCTAACGCGAGATCAGCATCGACGGTCGTGCCGTCGTCCAACACCACCTTCGCCTCGATACGCTTGGGCATGGCCTCGAAGATCACCGTGAGCAGCGCGTCCGCGCAGTGTTCTACGTCCTCCGGTTCGGGCATCACATGCAGCAAGTGTTCAATCGCCTTGTCGATCTTCTGCCCTAACAGCGCATGACACGCCGGATTCACCTTCTGGACATTGCCGCGCGAGTCGGCCAGCACGATCACGTCACTGGAGTGATCAAGAATGACCTCGATCTGCTCCAGCGCTTGCTGCAAGCTCGCGGTGCGCTCGACAACCATGACCGCCAATTGCTCACGCGCGGTGCGCAGCCGGGCAAACGCTCCGGCGAGCGTGCCTTCGTAGAGCCACACCGTGATCGCCAACACCCACCCGAACATGTGAATACTGATACGTGGTTCTGCGGAATTGATGGCTAACACTAACACCACCAGCACAACAGAATTCACAAACGCCAGCACTATCGCCGCCCGCGCCCCAACTAACGCCCCGGCGAACAGGATCGCCAGCGCCATCATCATGAGCGGCGAAGACTGTGTATCTAACGCTTCCTGCGCGCCGAGATCGTCTGCCATCGCCAGGAATATCGCCAGAAATGTCAGGTCTACCATCACGCTGAAGATCGCACCACCAAGCGCGACGTTGCCACGCCGGTTGAGCCAGCGAATCGTGCCATACGTGCCAAGTGTGATCAGTATAATGAGGCCGAACAGCAGATAACCGGCGGCGTACAGTGGTAGTGTGACAAGCGCAACTACCCCCATAACCAACCACGCCCGGTTGAGGATGCGCAAAAAGCGCGAGCGGCGTTCTCGGTCGGTCTGGATATCCAGATCGCTGGCTGGAGTTTGCGCGATTGCCTTAGGAGGTAGTACGCGCTGCCACCACTGTGCAGGGCGCGTTGCTGCTTGTGCCTGTGGGTTTTCCGCCATGACCGATCTGCCTCGCTGCTGAAAGGTAAGTCTGTAATGCTAGTACAATCGAGCCGGTGACGCAACTGTGAAATTTATCACGGGTGCATTCGGGGTTTGGGACACATATTTGGTAAAAGCGACCCCACCCCGGCCCTCCCCGCTGGCAGGGAGGGAGTCACCGTGCG
>CBEVZO010000918.1:0-1878 GCA_965554365.1 uncultured Anaerolineae bacterium | reverse complement strand
AAAGCGTTGACCAAATGGGGTGCGGAAAATACCGAGGATATGCTGGGGAGCATGACGCTGCTGGGCACGCCGCAGCTTGTGCGCGTGCAGCAAAGCCGGGGCGGACTGGCTGCCTATAACTATGCCAGCGGCGTGTTTGACGATTACGACGCGATCTCTGGGCAAACGATGAACGATACGATCCTCAAAAGCAACGATACGTGTTATGCCTGTACCGTGCGTTGCAAACGTGTCGTGGAAAAGGAAGACGGTCCCTACAAACTCAGCCCAGTCTACGGCGGCCCGGAATATGAGACGCTCAGCACTTTTGGGAGCTACTGCGGCGTAAGTGACCTGGATGCGGTCGCTTATGCGAACCAGCTTTGCAACAAGTATGGGATGGATACCATCTCATGCGGTGCGACAATTGCCTGGGCGATGGATTGCTTCGAACAGGGCCTGATCACCACTGAGGATACCGGCGGCATTGCGCTGCGCTTTGGTGATGCCGAAGTGATGACGCGCCTCACAGAGATGATTGCGCGGCGGGAAGGATTCGGGGATGTGTTGGCTGAAGGATCAGCGCAGGCAGCGCAGCAGTTTGGTCCTGCCGCAGAAGACCTGCTGTTGACAGTCAAAGGGTCCGAAATGCCCGCACATATGCCGCAGCTCAAGCGCAGCCTCGCGCTGATCTATGCCGTGAATCCGTTTGGGGCTGATCATATGTCCAGCGAACACGACGGCAGTTACACAGAACCCAACGCGCGCATCGCTGAACTGGGGTTGGTGAATCCGCAGCCTGCCACCGTACTTAACGCAGAAAAAGTGCGTTATGCGTTTTATACCCAATGCACCTACAGCATGTTGGATACTTTAAACTTGTGTCAGTTTGTGTTCGGTCCGGACTGGCAGCTATTTAGCCTGCAACAAACCGTGCAGGTTGTGCAAGCGATCACCGGGTGGCAGGTAACGGTATTCGAACTGCAAAAACTGGGCGAACGCCGTCTGAATATGCTGCGTGCGTTTAATGCGCGCGAAGGGTTCGGGCGCGAGCAAGATACGATTCCGAAAAAACTCACGCAACCGTTGAAGGGCGGCCCCAGCGACGGGATGATGGTTACGGTTGAGGAAGTTGAGCGCGCGAAGGACATTTACTACGGCATGGCGGGATGGCATGTCGCAACCGGGATGCCGCAGCGCGCCAAACTGGAAGAACTCGGTCTCCAATGGGTGGCTGATCTGCTCGAACCGACCGTGTCATAGCGAGGGGACAACCGTATGAGTGAGCAGGTTCCCGGCATGTTGGGCCGCACCGCCTTGAGCACGCTGGTCACCAACGGCGACATCGACACCGTGCTGGTGGCAATCCCCGATCTGTACGGGCGGTTGGTCGGCAAGCGGTACGACGCACACTACTTTTTGGAGGCGGCAGAGCAGGGGCTGCATTTCTGTGACTATCTGCTGGCCTGTGACATGGAAATGGACCCGGTGCCCGGTTACCAGTTTACTAGTTGGGAGCAGGGCTACAAAGATGCGTGGGGGCAGGTCGATTGGCGTACGCTGCGGCGGGCATCCTGGTTAGAAAAATCTGCATTGGTGCTGTGCGACGTACGCGATGAGCATACAAAAGCGTTGGTGTCTGTTGCGCCGCGTTCGATTCTCCAACAACAAATTGAGCGCGCACAGGAAGTAGGCTTGCTGGCAAAGGGGGCCGTCGAACTAGAGTTTTTCGTGTTTGACGAAACCTACGACTCTGCTCGTGAGAAGCACTACCACGATCTCAAGACATTTGGCAGTTATATCGAAGACTATCATCTGTTCCAGGGCACTAAGGTTGAAGGCTTGCTCGGCGCGATGCGCGCGCATCTGCGGCAGTCCGGTATCCCGGTGGAGTTCAGC
>CBEVZO010000917.1:0-1881 GCA_965554365.1 uncultured Anaerolineae bacterium | reverse complement strand
CCGTCGCCTTGCCCATCCAATAATCTTCCATCGGGGGCTTGCCGACCACCGTTGCCGGATAGATCGCGCCGCGCTTGTGCGTGATCGCCGTCACATGAAACGTCGGGAACAGGTCTTCCGGCGTGTAGAATCCGGTGTGATCGCCAAATGGCCCTTCTATCGCGTGTTCGTTGGGATCGACATAGCCCTCGATCACGATCTCCGCGTTAGCGGGAACCTCGATATCCTGCGTGATGGCTCTGACGAACGGCACAGGCTTCCCGCGCACCCACCCCGCCAGCAAATACTCATCGATGCCCGGCGGCAGCGGGGCGCTGCTGCACCACGACTGCGCCGGATCACCACCGAGAACAATCGCGCACGGGATTTTGTCGAGATTTTTCGCCCGCGCTTCGCGTTCATGATCCGCGCCGCCCTTGTGCCGCTGCCAGTGCATCATGAGCGTCTGACCGTCGATTTTCTGCAAGCGATACATACCCACGTTGCGCTGCCTGGTGGCTGGATCGCGCGTGATGACCTGCGGCAGCGTGATGTACGGGCCGCCGTCATCCGGCCAGCAAGTGAGGATCGGTAATATGTCCAGTGTTGGACTGTCGGTGATCACGACTTCCTGACACGCCGCGCGCCGCACACGGTTCGGCCCCAGACCCACGCTGCGCAGCGCACCGAGCATCTCACCGCCGCGCCGCAACATCGGCCCCAGACCCTGCGGCAGCTTGGGATCGACGATCTTGCCGAGGTTATGGTGCAGGTCTTCCAGATCATCGACACCCAATGCCAACGCCATCCGCCGCGCGGACCCCAGCGCATTGATCAGCACCGGCATCGTAGAACCTTCAACCTGCTCAAACAGCAGCGCCTTGTTCTGTGCATCCGGCCCTTTGCTGACACGATCCGTGATCTCGGTGATCTCAAGCGCGGCGCTCACGGGCGTGGTGATGCGGATCAATTCCCCTTCGCGTTCCAGGCGCGCGATGAAGTCGCGCAAATCGGCATACGCCATTGAGTTCTGTCTCCAAATCAACATTCATAATATTCTGAACAAACTGAAAGCGTGTAAATTTTATCACAGAACAGGCGTTGTCCCCAACCTACCACCAACGCCGCTGATTATAGTGGGCACATGCACGACTGACAATGCCGGGCTGCGAAGATCACGCGCCTTTACGGTGAGTGGTACTATCTGGAAAGTGTGCCCGAAGATGCCGAAATGATCTGGGTCAGGCTGTACTCAAACAATCACCACACACTGGGTGCGGCAGGGTACTCCCTGCTTTAGCAGGGAGAGTCGTCACTATGGATGGTTACGTGTTGGCGTGTGCCCTGGACGATATGCCCACACGGGGAAAGAAGCTGGTTCACATCAACGGGATTGCGGTACTGCTAGTGACCTGCGATACCGGCTTTTATGCGCTGGAAGATGCCTGTCCTCAAACAGGGCGTTCGATGGCGCACGGCAAAATGCTCAACTGCTCGATCACCTCCCCCAACAACGGCGCGCGGTACGATCTGCGCAGCGGCAAATACGTCGGCGGCGGGCAATCCCCCTTCCAATCGCACTAGCTGACGGTATTCCCTGTGCAGGTCGCCAACGACTCGCTGTATGTTAAACTGCCCACGCGCTAAACCCCGTGTATGCAATGGTGCGCTCGGCAGTGTGTGCCGGCGCACCATTGTAACAATTCCGCTATATCGTTGCTCCAATGCGTCCGGCGATACCTGATTCTGTCGTATAATATAAGGTAAGGATACGCTCCCCCTTGCAGCGCGGACCGGCGCGGCAAGTCGGTGGTCTACGAAGTGCTGCACGGAGGTGTAACAATGGCAGCCACGACAACCGACACCAGGGTTCCTAAAGGGTATGTTTTTGCATGCGCAATG
>CBEVZO010000916.1:0-1887 GCA_965554365.1 uncultured Anaerolineae bacterium | reverse complement strand
CCTGGAACTCGCCCGCCTTATAGAACAGCGTGCCATCGACCCAGACCTCGCCGCCCTCGCGCATGTCGTGGACCATGTCCCAGTGGACCGCGCTCTCGTTCTGGCTGCCGGTCTGCACATAGCCGTTGCCGAGCGCCATATGGATCGTGCCGCCCATTTTCTCGTCGAACAGCGTGTTGCCCGTCACACGGTCCACGCCCCAATTCGTGCCAATGGCGAACTCACCGAGTCGTTTCGCGCCCGCGTCGGTGTTCATCACGCTGAGCAGGTAGTCCTCACCTTTCTCGGCGGTGGCCTCCACGCAAACGCCGTCCTTGAACGTCAGCACGGCCCCGCTGACCTCGCGCCCGCCGTAATAGGTGGGGAAGTTGAACGCCACGCGCCCATTCACCGAATCCTCAACCGGCGCGGTGAAGATTTCGCCGTCGGGGAAGTTGCGCTCACCGAAACTGCTGCGCCAGTGTCGCCGGTCGTAGCGCAAGGTCAACTCAACGCCCGGCCCGCGCACCTCGATCTGGTCCTTGTCGCTGAGCCACTGTTGTAGCTCCGCCTGCCGCTCTTTGAACGCGGTCCAGTGCGCGACCGGATCGTCGTGCAACAGCCCCGCCGCGCGATAGACAAACTCGCGGTACTCGTAATAACCCATTTCGGCTTGCTGAGCAGCGGCTTCGGTCGGCCACGCGCAGATGTTCCAGCCAATCGAGTCATCAGCGATGCGGCCCATGTAAATATCACGCAGCGGTTTCTGCCCCTGCATGGCACGCTGCATTTTTTCCGGCGGAACGTTGGTCATCGCGCGCGGGTTGGACGGCGCGTAGATCGAGAACAACACGTCGCACTGCTCCATACGCACGCGCGTGCCGGGATCGATAAAGTCGAACTGCTCGTCGCTGGCTTCGCGCAGGTAAATCTCATTCAGGCCAGGCAAATCCAGCGCCAACACGGGATTTCCGCCGCGCCGCAAAACAGCTTCCGTCAACGCGGGGATCAGTTCTTCCGCCAGCGTGGAAGCGCGGATCAGCACATACTGCCCCGGCTGGATCGGGCGACAGTGTTCCGTCAGGACGTGCGCGAGTTTGGGTGCAAAATCATAAGTCATGTGGAGTGGCTCCTTTAACAAGTAACAAGTTGCGCAAAATGTGAATTATATGACAATACAAATCGCTGAGGAGTGAACCCCTCAGCTACACAAAATCAAAGGACGCTCAAGCGCCCTCGCTTCAACTAGGTGCGCATATCCCGGCGTGAACAGAGCAGACTCCCCCTTGCTCCAGCTACGCTGGGGAGAGGGGGCTGGAGGGAGAGGGGCCGATTTCCTACACCAAAAACTTGCCCGCCTCGTAGAACAGCGTGCCGTCTACCGTGATCGTGCCACCGTCCTGCATACTGTGGATCATGTCCCAGTGGATCGCGCTGTCGTTCACGCCCTGCGACTCTTCGTAGCTGCGACCGAGCGCCATGTGGATCGAGCCGCCGATCTTCTCGTCAAAGAGGATGCTGCGCGTCATCTGCTGGACGCCCATGTTCGTGCCGATGGCGAACTCGCCCAGCACCCGCGCGCCGGGATCGGTATCCAGCGTCTTGACCAGGAATTCCTCGCCTTTGGTGGCGGTCGCTTCAATGCAGCGCCCATCCTTGAACGTCAGGCGCACGCCCTCGACCTCGTTACCCTGGTAGACGCACGGATAGTTAAACGCCACCGTGCCGTTTACTGAGTCCTCCACCGGGCTGGTGAAGATTTCGCCGTCGGGGAAGTTGTTATCACCGTGACAGCTCACCCAGGGTCGCCCCGCAAAGTTGAGGGTCATGTCGATGCCCGGCCCCTTGACGACGGCGTGCTGCTTATCCGCCAGCCACGCGACGACGCGCTCCTGCTCGGTGCGCATC
>CBEVZO010000915.1:0-1888 GCA_965554365.1 uncultured Anaerolineae bacterium | reverse complement strand
TGCGCGCATCATAGGTATCGGCGGCGTGCAGTGCCTCCACGCTCACCAACAACGCATAATCGGGCTGCTCAACCGCTGTCAACGATGTGATCGCCAACGCCCGTGAGCGTGAAATACGCGCCTGCTCGTCTGCGCGATCTCGTTCGGCTTCCGCCTGCTGCTGACGATCAAGCGCCAATATCGCCATACCAGAGGTGAACAACGCGATCACAATCAATCCTACGATCAGCACCTGTCGCAGTCGTAAATTCCGCGTACGCTGCTGTACACATCGCGCCAGAAAACGCTGTTCCTGCACCGTAAGCGCCACCGCCCGCGACTCCGCAAGCGTCTCAAACTGAGCCAGCCGCGCCCCCCCGACAAGGAAGCTCGCGTCTTCCTCCGCCGTAAGCCATGCGTCTGTCGCATCTGCCACCTGGTGCTGGATGCGCAAGCTGTCGCGGCTCTCATCTAACCAGGTGTGCAGCCGCACCCATTCACGCAGCAACGCTTCATGCGCCACTTCGACGGTTGGCTCACGCGTCTGCGGATCGTGATCAAACGTCAGCAAACGATAGCGTCCAAACTCGTCCAACACCGCCTGCATCGTGACCCGATCAACGCTTTCCACCGAGAACAACTCCGCCAGTGTCACACGACGACGCGTGTCCGCCGCCTGATCGCCCAGACTCACCAGTCGCAAGAATAACTGCTGTACCACCGCTTGCCGGTCTTCCGCCAGCGCGGAATAGACTTCCTCCGCACGACGAGCCAACGCACCCAACACTCCGCCGCTCTCGCGATAGCCCTTGAGCGTTAGCGTCACGCCCTCGCGCCGTTCGTACAACTCCGTGAGCGCATATTGCAACAGCGGCAGCGCGCCGGCCTGCGCCTGGACATCTGTCACCACCGCATCCACCACATCGTCGTCCACCTCTAACCCCGCGCGCTCTGCCGGGCTGACGATTGCAGCACGCAGTTCGGTAGGCGAGAGCGGCAGCACCACTTCAGTATTCTCACGCACCAACGCCCCAAACTCCGGGTGCAGCAACGGGCGGTCGTAAAAATCCGCGCGCAGCGTGATAATGATGCGTAATCGGCTATTCGGCGTAGTCGCAGCACGCGCCAATGTACTCAAAAATGCGTCCCGTTCCTGCTCCCAACTCACCTGCGTATAGACTTCCTCAAACTGGTCGATCACCAGCACTAATTCGGAGTCTTCATCGGGCAGCATCGCAGCCACCGCCGCCGCCAACCCTGCCTTCTCGTCGTGGAGCAGCGCCGGAACTGCGTCCGCTGTGTCAAAGGACACACCCTGCAACGCCATTTCCAACTCCGCCAACGGGAACGCACCGGGCATCATCTTCGCGAAGAACCAATTCTTGGAGCCGGGTACTGCATCTGCCCGCAGCGCAGGCAACACACCCGCCCGCACCAGACTCGACTTACCGCTGCCGCTAGGACCAATCACCGTCAGCAGCCGCGCCTCCGGCGGCATATCAGCGATCCGCTGACACACCTGCTGCACCACCGCCATACGCCCAAAGAAATGATTCGCATCGGCTTCGTCAAACGCGCGCAACCCCTTGTAGGGATTAACAGGTTCCATCAGCGTGCCCAGATCGACCGGCCCCACATCACGCGTTTGCGGCGCAGCAGCTTCAAAGGCCAGCGTGCCTACAGGTAATGTCGCATTCGTTGCTGCCGCCCCGGCAATCTCTTTGTCGGTCAACCTTTGCACCGTGTTGCGAAAATCCAGCGCCATGTGCAGCGCATCGGGATAGCGTAATTGCGGCTGTTTGGCCAACGCGCGCATCACCACCAAGTTGAGGTCAACCGGCAAATCCGACCGTATACTCTGCAATGGCGGCAGGGGAGCCTGCACTTGTTGGCGAATCACGGTGGTATG
>CBEVZO010000914.1:0-1889 GCA_965554365.1 uncultured Anaerolineae bacterium | reverse complement strand
TTCAATCCTCAGCGCTTTGCGCGACCACAAATGTCTATTTTCAGAGGAGGAGGAGGAGCGGGGGATTTAGGGGGTGAGGCCCAGCGCGATTGAATTCACATCACACCCACTAATTGAGACTATGCGCTAGTCCGCCTGCACAATCGCCCACAGGTCATCATAGGACGCCACCACAAATTCAGGCCGCGCTTCTGGCACAGGTAGCTCATCAATGACCGACGCCGGATCAAACAAACACGCCTGGATACCCGCACCATGTGCCGCCTGGATATCCAGAAAACGGTCACCCACCGCTAATGCCTGCTCATGTGGTAAATTGCGTGCCGCAAGCAGCGCATTGAAGCAGGCCGGGTCTGGTTTGCGCGGATGCCCGTCATCCTTGCAGACGATGCCCGCGAAAACACCATCGACCTTGTACCAACTGAGCAGCGCCATCAACGACTCGCGATCCCGGTGCGTGATCATGTAATTGGCTCCGCCTGCCGCCAGCACGCGCTCCAACATCGCGATCGCGCCGGGGAACGGCGGTTTGTTGCGCGCGGTATTCTGCCCCGCGAAATACACCACGCGCGCCGCCAACGCCGACCGCGATATGTCATGTTCCACCGCGCAGGTGTCGAGCGTGCCCGCAAGCGTATCACGCAGCAGCGCCTCAATGCGCTCCGCCGGCACGGTGACATCAAAATCACCCAGCGCACGTTCAATCGCCCGCACCAGCGCCGGATATGTGTCGAACAACGTGCCGTCAAAATCCCAGATCAGATATGAAAAACGCATGACAACCCCTTGCGCCGCGTTCGCGGCGCGCGTGTGACACACTAACCCAATAGCTGACGCAACAAGATATACCACCTTTTGCGTCAAACGACCTCTCCATTACACTTTTCACGATCATGAACCCGCACTTATCTGTCGCACTAACCGCATGTCTGTTCCCATTCGCGCACAAGATGCGTTAGGATAGACAGCATCTCGCACAACCAAATGTTTTTCATCCGCGTTTATCCGCATCCAAATTAATGGTTTTTCTTTTGTTTTTACCTTGTCTTTCTCTGCGTTCTCCGCGACCTCTGCGGTGAAAAAGGAGTACACACCATGACCGACCCCACCGATCCCACCCCGTTCGAGCGCGGTTGGGCCAAAATGCTCGCAGTGGACGGCAAAGCGGGCGAACTCACCTACGAGTTTCTGCAAGAGATGGACCCGGAGATGGCGCGCTATTTCATCGAGTTCGCGTTTGGCGAAGTCTATTCGCGCCCCGGCCTGGACCTGAAAACGAAGGAACTCACCACCGTCGCGATCCTGACCGTGCAAGGCAACGTGCCCACCCAGTTGAAGGTCCACATCCACGCGGCGCTGAATCTCGGCGCGACACGCCAGGAAGTGATCGAGGTGATCGTGCATACGATTCTGTACGCGGGCTTCCCGGTAGCACTGAACGCCCTCGTGGTCGCCAAAGAGGTATTCGCCAAGCGCGATGCGCGCCAGCCTGACGACGCAGAGTAATACGTCTTATGTGGATTCGAAGCGCGCCGTATGCGAGTTTTTATGGTTTGTTAAGCGGTCCCAACATCCGCCCCAGGCCCAGGCGCTTCTGCGCAGCGGCGGCGAGGGAGTGTCAGGCGCGTGATCAAGTCCCCCTCCCCATAATTTCCGTTGAGCGCCAGTGAAACAAAATGTCTCGGATGGAGAGGGGGATTTAGGGGGTGAGGCCCAGCGCTACTGAATTCGATACACTACCCATAAAAAAGCCGGGCGCGCGGCCCGGCATAAAATACGACTAACCTTCAACCATCTCAGTTGGAGACTTGCGTCACCCCGGTCCATTCGTTATTCATCTCGTCCGACTCGGCGACATCATTGTCGAAGTCCGCGACCGCTTTCCAGTG
>CBEVZO010000913.1:0-1891 GCA_965554365.1 uncultured Anaerolineae bacterium | reverse complement strand
CTCCGCCTGCGGGGAGGGATTTAGGGAGGGGTAAACGGTTTTACACTCCCCAAAAAGGAAATTCTTATAGACTCAAGTTAAGCTGTTTTGACCCTCCAACGGGAGTCTGCCGCTGGTGATCCTCGACGACGTGGTCGATCAGTGGATCGCGACGCAGTTGGCGGAGTAAGCGCGCGTTGTCGCAGTTTACTTCACCCCTCTCAGTCCCCCCGTCTGCGCTGTGCCGGCCCGCCGCTCGCACACACAGTACAAGCCGCTGCGCGTTGGAGAATCTACATCACCCTTGCAGCACACCCAGGTACGCGCGCCAGGGGCCAACCTCACCCGCGTACTGATGCGCCAGCGTGCGCACGATCTGGTTGAGGTGATCGAGATCGTGCGCAACCCACGTCGCGATCAACTGTCCGAGCGTGACTTCGCCTAACGCCGGATGGTGACCTTTGCGCGCAAAATCAGCGGGTTGCAGGTTCATGGCTTGCAGCGCAGCGACGTTCTCCGCGCGCAGCACCGCGAACTCGTCCAGCAAGTCCGCCAACGTTTGGCCCTGAGACGCTTCGAACTGCGCGAAGCGGTCGAACGGCTCAAACGCCTGTGCATCTCCGTGTGCGAGGATGATACGGGCACGTGGAATCCAGTCGGTTTTTTCGCCTTGAATGAAGTGCCCGACCACATCGAACGCGCTCCACGAATCACCGCCCTCGGTGGCAGTGGTCCACTCCGGCGGCAGCGATCCGAGCAATGCACGCAGCACGTCCGGTGTGCGGTCGAGTATGGCAATTGCGTCGTTCAAATTGAAGTCCATCGTACTCGCTCCTCGAAAACGATCGATGTGGCAGGCAAGATGCCGTCAGATCACCGATGTCTCGATATACGTGCCAAAGACCTCGCGCAGCACGTCGGTGATCTCGCCGAGCGTGGCGTAGGCGCGCGTCGCTTCAATGATGTGCGGCATCATGTTCGCGTCGCCCTCAGCGGCGGCCCGCAGACCATCCAGCGCCCGCTGTACCGCGTCGGCAGCGCGTGTAGCGTGGAGTTCCTCCAGCCGCGCGACCTGGCGCGCATGGCCCGCCGGGTCCATTTTCAGAATTGGGATTTGCAGGGCTTCCTCGCTGGTGTACGCGTTCACGCCGACCATGATACGCTCCCCGCGATCCAATTCCTGTTGGAAGCGGTGCGCCGAATCCGCGATCTCCTGCTGGATGAAGCCCGTCTCTAGCGCCGGGATCATACCGCCGAAGTCCTCAATGCGACGGAAATACGCGTAAGCCTCTTCCTCCATGTCGTCAGTGAGTTTCTCAATCGCATAGCTGCCGCCCAGCGGATCGATCACGTTCGCAACACCGGTTTCGTGCGCGATGATCTGCTGTGTGCGCAGCGCGACCGTCACCGCGTGTTCGCTGGGGAGCGCCAACGCCTCGTCCATGCTGTTCGTGTGCAACGACTGCGCGCCGCCCAACACCGCCGCCAACGCCTGAATCGCCACACGCACGATGTTGATCTCCGGCTGTTTGGCGCTCAGGCTGACCCCGGCGGTCTGCGTATGAAAGCGCAACAGCCAGCTACGCGGGTTTTGCGCGCCGAAGGTCTGGCGCATCTCCCGCGCCCAGATGCGACGGGCCGCACGCAGCTTGGCGACTTCTTCCAGAAAATCGTTATGTACATTAAAGAAGAAGCTGAGCCGGGGCGCAAACGCATCGATATCCAGGCCGCGCCGCAGCGCCCAGCGCACATATTCGATACCGTTAGCAAGCGTGAACGCGAGTTCCTGCGCCGCCGTCGCGCCTGCCTCACGGATATGGTAGCCGCTGATGCTGATCGTGTTCCACTGCGGCAAATGCTGCGCGCCGTATTCGATGGTGTCCGTCACGAGGCGCATCGAGGGGCCGGGCGG
>CBEVZO010000912.1:0-1891 GCA_965554365.1 uncultured Anaerolineae bacterium | reverse complement strand
GACATGCTCGGACTGCCCGACGATGTGCGATTTGAAGACGCAGGCACAGCCGCACAAGACTTTTACGCACACCTCGTGCTGACCACTGTGCAGCAGCGGGGATTGCTGGCGCAGGATCATCTGGCACGGCAAATAATCGCGGTGTTGGAGGCGTGCCGCGTGGACGCGCCGGGATCGCTGTGGGTGTATGTTGTGCTGCCGGACGCGGTGCGCCTGATCGTGGGGCCAACCGGTGAGAACGCGCTCGCGGCGTTCGTGGAGCAAGTGAAAACGCAGACTACCGTCCATGTGATCAACCGCATCCAACGCGCGGACGATGACACGTTGGATGCAGTGCTGTACTATAACCCGGTATGGGGCGGCGCAGTGTATCGCCTGTGGGACGCGGGCTACCACAAATCCGTGTTCTGGACGCCGTACCAGCTCAGCAATGCGATCTATGCGCTGCAACAGACCCCGGTCGAGGCAGGACTCGTGCCGGACGCCGACGCATGGCCGTATACATGGATCGGCGGAGACACTGACGCGGACAGTTAAAGGGTCGCGATCAGTTGACGCACCCGGTCCACCAGCGCGCCCTTCCAGCCCAACCGATCCGCCACCCAATCAGGATCGGCATACTGCGCATCTATGGCGTTAATCAGCAGCAGCCACATCTTCTGCGCTTCCTCGACCTCGCCCAGCGCATGACGCGCCAGCGCCATGCCCACATGGACATATTCCGCACCGGGTTCTAGCTGATTCAATTCCTCAAATGCAGCGCGTGACTGCTCATACTTCTCTTGTTCCAGCCAGATTTCGGCACGCAGGCGGCGCGGCGCGGGTTCGCGCGGATCGCGGGCGATGCTTTTTTCCACATCGGTTAGTGCCGCGTCCTGATCGCCCAATTTATAATGCAGGTCCGCGCGGAAAAAGTAAAGCTCGCCGACCTCTGGGGCCAGCATGAGCGCCTGCTCCACGTCCGCCAGCGCCGCCGCATAATCCTCGTTAATCGCGTGCAGAATCGCGCGCTGCTTGAGCAAATCGTGATTGTCAGGCTCCAAACCGATAGCGATGTCCAGATCGGCGAGCGCCAACGCACTGTTTTCCATCATCAGATGCGCGGTGGCGCGCATCGAGTAGCTAATGAAGTTTTCAGGATCCCGTTCGATGACTTTGGTCAAACTGGCGATCATTGCAGGGTAGTCGCCCGCCATATAATGCGTTATGCCTTGCGAAAAATGGACCATCACGTCGTCTGGCGCAAGCTGCGCGGCTTCTTCGAGCAGTGTGAGCGCCTCATTCACATCGCCGAATTCGTACAACGCCTGCATCGCTTCACCAATGAACGCGACGACTTCTTCGCTTGCCGAGGCTGATTCCGTCTCCACTGCATCATCTGATGGCGTGCTATGTTCCTCATCGGGCTGAGGGGTGATGTCATCGGACATAACAGTTGACTCCTTCACGTATGGCATAGTTAGACTGTGTGCCATTATCAACCGGGAGTACGAGTTCAGCAAGTAGCAAACCGCCTATTGGCAGAGCAAAACAGGAGTATGTGCAACTTGGCGTGAGCGTTAAGTTGACATACAATTAAATGATATTTCATGTGCAATTTGTAACAATACATTAAGGATGTCCCCGTGACTACGGACCCCCTGCTCCAATGGCGCGACCAGTTTCCCATTCTCAGCGAAACAACCTACATGGTCAGCAACTCGCTCGGCGCGATGCCTCGTGCGGTGTTCGACAGTCTGCACGAATATGCCGCGACCTGGGCCGCGCGTGGAGTCCGCGCGTGGGGTGAGGGCTGGTGGGAGATGAACGTCGAGACGGGCAACATGGTCGGCGAGATTATTGGCGCACCGCCCAACACCGTCTCGCTGCACCAGAACATCTCAATCGCGCA
>CBEVZO010000911.1:0-1895 GCA_965554365.1 uncultured Anaerolineae bacterium | reverse complement strand
CATGACCGCGTGTACGGTCTTTACAGTCTTGCGCTTCGGACGTTGCAGGGTCAGCAGGCAACGCTCAGTCAGCAGCGCCAGCGCCGCCAGCAGGCCGAGCCAGATGCCGTAGAGGTGTGTGTCGCCATATGCTACGCGATACAGCGTCGCCCACGCCGCCGCGATCAGCCACAACCCCGCGTGTTCAGCAGTGAGGAGTCCGCGCCGGATGCCAATCATGATCAACAACGTGCCACTCCCTGCCAACACCAACATCGTCAGTGAGGCCGCATTTGCCACGCCAAACAGCGGACCGGCCACTGCCAGCAGCGCCGCGATCCCACTCAGTACCAGCGCCAACGCCGTCGCAAGTTCTAACGCCAGCGTGCGATCTGCGTCATCATGCCGCGCCAGCACCTCGGTGAAGATCAGTGTTCCGGCGGCGATTGCTAACCATACAACCGGCCACCATAACACGGGCAGTCCCCACGCTGCCGCCAACGCCAACAGCGTGATCGCCAGCGGGCCCAGGCTGGCCCACCCATGCCGTAGACCGAGCAACGCGACCAGTAGCGCACATGCGCCCCACGTCGCGGGCATGGAATACTGCGTCTTCGCGGGCAGCCAATAGCTGAACACCAGCAAAAACACTTCCATCAGTACCGCGCTGAAACGATACACGCCGCGCCACTCATCATCCACGAGGGGCGCTTCCCACCACGCCAGCACAAGCAAAAACGTGAACGCGGGCCACCACGCGACGCCTATTCCGGTGGCGTCCATCACCGCCCACGCCGCGTTCGCCTGTGTCAGTGGCACCAGCGGGACCAGCAGCCAGATGCGCGCACGGTAAGCGGTTAGGGTGATGATGATCGTTGCCACCAGAGACGCCGCGAGCCAGTAATACGCGCGTGCGAAGTCTGGCAGCGCGGTGCTGTGGAAGTGGATCAACTCCACGACTACCAGCCACGCCCCGGTCGTGACAATGCCCGGTGCGGCAAGCGGCGCATCGAGATGGCGGTAGACCAGCGTGCCCACACCGTAAAACAGCGCGGGAGTGAAGCCGGTATACGCTATTTGCACCAGCAGCGGTGATGTGGCGAGATCACGCCCCAAAAACAGCATCGACACTACGACCAGTGCGATGCCGGAATAGAGCATGATCCGCAGCGATTTTTGCGATAGAACGGATGGGGTTGTCATCAGCGCACCTCCTGTGGTCTGCTGTTTTCAGCATAGCGGAGGTGTGCCACAAAGTGGATAGGCGGTCGTCACGCGTGGGGCGTGACAAGTGTCTAATTTGGCGTACGAGATTTCGATTTTCTCGACCCTGGTAAGTTCAAAGGTGCTGCTTCTACCGGATTTTGTGGTTGAGGGGGCAAAGTGAAAGAGGATGAGGCAAAATGGCTCAAAACCTATCACAGTAGCGAGCTCAATGCCTCAACGCCAGCATAGCACAGACAAACAACTCGAGCTTGCCGTGTATTGTGGTACTCCGCTGCTTTCTGCACGCCTTCCTCAACCTCCGGTCGTGCGGCAAACGGCTTGATGCGTTTACCGTCATCCAGGACATGGTCTGGGAGATATACAAAGCTTCCACTTGTGTTGCGTTTTATCACCGCGTGGGCGACATCTTCCGTTGGACGCAGCAACACCTGTCAGGGGACCGTTTCGCCAAGCCACGCCAAGCGATTGAAAAACTCTGCGCCCGAACCGGTGACTTTCTGCTGACTTTTGAGCATCCCGCTGCTTACCGCACCCGCAATGCGATTGACCGGCTGATGGTCCCTCTGGACCGCTGGCTCACTTCAATGTTTATGTTTCATGGTCATTTGATGACCGCTGAGTTTCGCGTGCGGGTATGGGCACTCATCCACAATTTCAGACCTTATTGCCCGCGTTTTGATGCCGCCAAA
>CBEVZO010000910.1:0-1896 GCA_965554365.1 uncultured Anaerolineae bacterium | reverse complement strand
GAATTCGGCAAACGATACCCCCACATTTGGTGGCTACCCCGCGAAATCCTAAAGAACCTTTTTTTGTAGAGGCGAGGTTTGCCTCACCCAGGTAGGGTAAGCCCTACCCCGACGGAAAATGTCGCTCATTTCACACGTTCGCCCCAGATATGAAATGCACCCGCTACTGACAACATTTGCTTGACGGCGCGTAAAATGGTGTGATATACTGCGCACGGTTCGGTCTGCGAATCAGCGGCTCGATCCGTGAGACACAGTTGTACAACATTGGAGTTGAGGCTTCGTGTTTTACTACAGAGTATAAGGAGTTGAATGTTCATGGTTAGCCAATTTGCTATGCGCGACTTCGGAAAAGTTTCCGGCGGTGTTCCTTGCCGTATTGCGCCTGTTGGCCGTTGATCTGAACGTTCACTTTGTAACGTGAGAGACAGCCGCAGGCGCACAGCCTGCGGTTTTTTGTTGCGGTAATCTCCCCTGTGTAACCCTCAGGTGGCGATCCCTCAACCTGAATCCAAAGCCGTGGGCATAGCGCTCGCGGCTTTTTGCGTTTCAGGTCCAGGAGGGACGCCAGTGAACCAGCACGCGTTTTAGCCGCCGCCCTATGATCAGCTTTCCGGCCCGGCGTGTGCCAATTGGTACAACCGGGAAAATGCACACAAGTGAAAACAACGAATCAATTGCAGCACATAAGGAATCAACATGACCACCAATGAATTACCTGCGGGCTACACCGTGCGTCCTGTGACGCGCGACGATCTGCAAGCCACCCTCGCGCTGACGAACCTGTGCTTTGTGCAGGAAACCGGCGCGCCAGGGATGACCGAAGCGGAAATGCTCAATGACTGGGGCACGCCCGGCTTCAATCTCGACACCGACTGTTGGGCCGTGATCGCGCCAGATGGCACGCACGCGGCTTATTCTGAGTTCTGGAATATTCAGGAACCGCATGTGCGCTCGATGATCTGGGCGCGCGTACACCCTGATCATCGCGGGCGCGGCATCGGCACGCATCTATTGGCGCGCGGCGAAGCATGGGCACGCAAGTTCATCCCCCAGTGTCCTCCGGAAGCGCGCATCACGATGAGCGTCTTTTCCTATGCTGTGAATCAGGACGCGCTCGACCTCTTTGCCAACGCGAGCTTCACGCACAATCGCACGTTCTACCGCATGAAAATCGAGATGGACGCGCCGCCCCCGGCCCCGGTATGGCCGGCGGGGATCACGGTGCGCACGCTGCGCGACACGGACGACGATCTGCGCGCAGCAGTCGCGGCGAACGACGAAGCGTTTGAGGATCACTGGGGCCACCTGCCGCTGTCGTTTGACAAGTGGAAGCACTGGATTGACAACGATCCCGACTTCGACAAGACGCTGTACTTCATCGCGCTGGACGGCGACGAGATCGCCGCGACGTGTTTCTGCCGCCCCAAGACGACCGAAGACGCTGGCATGGCCTGGGTGGACGATCTCGGTGTGCGGCGTCCCTGGCGGCGGCGCGGGCTGGCACAGGCGTTACTGCTGCACAGCTTCGGCGAGTTTTACCGGCGCGGGCAACGCAAAGCGGGCCTCGGCGTGGACGCGACGAGTCTGACCAATGCGACCCGACTCTATGAAAAAGTCGGGATGCGCCAGTATCGCACCACGCTGCGTTATGAGAAGGAGCTGCGGCCCGGCGTGGAACTCAGCACGACGGAGATCGACAACACGGCGGCTGAGGCGTCAACCGAAACGACAGCCGTCGCGCCTGTTGCAACCGGCGACTGACATGCATATCAAGTGGCGGGCCTCACCCCTAAATCCCCTCTCCATTGGATATGGAGAGGGGACTTGAAACCGCTGCACTACTCCCCCCTCTCCGCGTGTGGAGAGAGGGACGGGGGGTGAGGTTAATACGCC
>CBEVZO010000909.1:0-1897 GCA_965554365.1 uncultured Anaerolineae bacterium | reverse complement strand
TTTTGATGCTCTAGATGAATTACAGCCTGTTCGCCTCACTGCGTAACGTCAGTTACTCATCCTCAGAAAAATCAGTGCGAAACCCGGCCAGACCGATTGTCAACTGAATGTTTTACTTTGATCTACAGTGGCATAGGTCAGATTAGTCTGGCGCGATTCGCGACGTGCGATCCAGAGTGTCCAGGGCAACACCAGCCCTAGTACTACAGTCGCCAGCCAAAAGATGCCTGACAGATTGATTGTGGACAACAGCGCATAGGCTAACAAAGGGCCTCCGGCGCTCCCGATATCGCCCGCCGTGTTGAGCATTCCCAGAATCCGCCCACGCTGGTGTGGCAGGGAATAGTCGCCCACCAGCGTCATGATCTGGTTTTGCAACATACTGGTCGCGGCAGCCCCCACCATAGTGGCGATGATGATCACAATTCCCGTTCCCACGGCAGCCAAACTGGTAGTTACAATGCCTAGCACGAGCGCACAAACGACTAATCCCCAGCGTTGAGTACTGTGATCGGAGAGCCAACCCGCCAGCGGGGACACGATCATGCTTACGAGTTGGTTGGCGGCGGTGAGTGCCCCGGTGAACGTCGCCAACGGAAGCAGAATTCCCAGGAGATAAACCGTCTCGCCAACGCGTTCTTCGAGTAGTAGCGGCAGCGTGGCTCCCAGCATCCCCAGGAAGATCAACCAGTTGATGCCGAACAAAACGATGGCGGTGATCAAGGCTACCGGAATTCTGGCGGGTGCGGGAGCGCCTTTCTGCGTCGGAGTCTGCGGTGACGCAGTGCGTGCCGGGGGTCGGGCAGTGGCATCATATGTTTCGGGGAGCAGCAGCCACCAGATCACTGCGCCAGCAAACGTGATCAGCGCGCAAATTGTGAAATTCGCCGTGTAGCCTAACCAATCGGTTAGTGCCCCGCCAATAAACGAACTGAATCCAATCCCGATGAAATACCACATCTGTAGCCGCCCAACAAAACGCCCCCGATTAGTGTCCGCCGCGAGATCAAGCACCATGGTGCTGGCGCTCAACCAAAGCCCGGCCCAGGCCACGCCCCATAGCAGCCGCCCAATCAATAACGGCCAAAATCCCGGAACGGTATACAGCAGTGACGAGCCAGCACCCAAAAAGAGTGCCGGAACAGCGATCCGGCGGCGAGGTATGCGTTCGATGAGTAACCCCATGGGGCTGTTGATGACAATCCGAATTAAGCGGTTAGCCGATAGCATCAAACCCACATTGGCGAGCGCGATGCCTGCATCGTCTGTGTGAGTCGGCAGCACTATATATAATGTCAGATCGCCAAGCAGCGAAATTGCCACGCCCAGACCAATGATCCACAGTGCAAAGTCCGGGGATTGTCGCTGTTGCCATGCGGCGAAGGGTGACCTAAGCATCGAAGGCGTCCCACACCGGCTGTCCGTCCCACACCGCAGGAACCGTCAACCCCAGCAGGTGTGCGATGGTGGCGGCGGTGTCGATAATCCGCACCGGCGTTTGAATTTCGTGGCTGCGTTTGACGTGCTTGCCGCTGAGTAACCAGGGGATTGTGGTATCTTCAAACGCGGCTGAGCCATGTGTATGATCGTGCCCCCCATGATCTGCCAGGACTAAACAGGTGAAGTGCGCCAGCAGGTGTGCTTGCTCCAACGTGTCCACCACGCAGCCTAATGCGCGATCCATGCGTTCAATCGCGGTGAGATAGTGTGGGGACATCCATCCGTGTTCGTGTCCCACCAGATCGGACTCGCACAGGTACACGAGTGTGAGATCCGGTTGTTCGGCGGCGAGATGGGTGGCGGCTTGCTCGGCAATTGCGCGATCAACGGTACTGCTGTCGATCGCGCAATTGCGGTAATAACTGGCATCCAGGCTGCCATGCGCTGAGAGATCGCG
>CBEVZO010000908.1:0-1901 GCA_965554365.1 uncultured Anaerolineae bacterium | reverse complement strand
CCTGAATCGCCGCATCGACCACGCGCGGCAGCAGTTGGTCCAGGCTCACCAGTCCGGTCACACTTTTGCCGATCTGGTACAGCGTGTTGAGTTCCTTCACCCGCCGCGTGAGCGACGAATTCGCGCGCAGCAAGCGCGCCGTCAATGCCTCTTTGTCGCGCCGGAGCCGCACCTCACCGAGCGCACGCTCAATCGCCTCCATCATCTCATCGACGGTGTACGGTTTGCGCACATAATCGCGCACGCCCTTCCGGTACACCTCAATCGCCACATCCTCCGAGCCGTGAAACGTCATCAGAATCACGGGGATGTCAAATTTTCCCTCTTGCAGCGCATCGAGGACCTGCATCCCGTCCATGCGCGGCATTTGCAGGTCCAGCAAAATGATATCAGGCTCATGTGCGCGCACCATCTCCATCGCCTCGACACCATCCCGCGCCAGCAACGGCGTAAACCCGTTGGGCCGCAGGATGTAGTCCACGATGAATTCACGATTGTCGCGCCCGTCATCGGCAACCAGAACTTTTACCGCATTAAGTACTTCGTTCATTGCCGCGATCCTTCACGCTGAATTGTCTCACGCATCGCGTCACAGTATAGTGCAATTGTATAATTCGGGCTAGCGGGGGAAAAGTAGTGGCGCGCCCAATCTGTGATCGGCGCTCTGTCTGCCTCTGGACCACAAGCAGGAAGGGGAAATCGGTTGTGCAGCCTTCTCCCCCTCTCCGCCGCGTGGAGAGGGGGTCGGGGGGTGAGGTAAAACTTTTCAACCGCATTCGATACATTGCAGAAACATTCACACGGGAGTGCTATAATGGAGCCACCCGGAACTGTACACAGGTGAACTTGCCAGTCCATCAAATCCAGGCCAAGCTACTGCTAACGAGACGTTGCAAAGATGACCGTCAAAACCCCCTTCACGCACGCCGATTTTGTGGAGCTTCTCGCCCACTACGATCTGGGCACGTTGACACATGCCACAGCAATAGAGCAGGGCACGGTCCAAACAAACTATGTGATCCAGACCACACAGGGCAAATTCGTGTTCCGGCACTATGAAAACCGGTCACGCGCAGCCGTGCTGTTTGAGCGTGATTTGCTCACACATCTCACTGCGCACAATTATCCGTGCCCCGCGCTGATCCCTAACCGGCAGGGCACGGTCGTGGGTATAGTGCGCGGCAAACCGTATATGTGCTTCGAATTCGTTGCGGGGCAGCACATCGAACATCCCAGCGTCCAGCATTACCGGCAGATCGTGCAACAAGCCGCCGCGTTGCAAACGCTCACCCAGGATTTTCGCTCGCCGTATACCACGCAACGCTGGAATTATGACGTCGCACTGTGCCGCACATTGGCACAGGCCGCTGCCACCAAGATCAACACGCCCGCCGCGCGCGAAAAATATGTGTGGCTGACGCATGAACTCACCACACTGGACCTGCCGCCGTCCGTGCCCAAAGGAATTTGCCACTGCGATCTGCACTTTTCCAATGTACTCTTTCAAGGCGCTGAGTTTGCCGCCTTGCTCGACTTTGACGACGCAAACTATACGTTCCTGACCTTCGATCTTGTGGGGTTGATCGAGTATTGGGCCTGGCCGCATGAAGCAACGTTGCTCGATCTGGAAAAAGCCCGCGAGATTGCGCAAATGTATAGGCAGCACCGTCCACTCAGCCCGCCGGAGCAGCGTCATTTCTACGCTGTGTATAAGTTGAGCATTTTGTTCGATTGCGTGTGGTACTTTGGCCGGGGAATCGTCCCCGATTTCTATGAAAAACGCAAAATCGATGCGCTTACGGCCCTGGGGGAAGCTGCACTCCGGTCGGCGCTGTTCGCCTAGCGCAGCACAAGGGACCACAACAACCTGTCAGGTGCATCGTTTGTCATTACGCGAACTT
>CBEVZO010000907.1:0-1909 GCA_965554365.1 uncultured Anaerolineae bacterium | reverse complement strand
CTGCACCAGCCAGTTGCGGTAAGCTTGGTAGTGTTGACATTTTCGCCTGCAGAAAAGGCCACATTGAACACAAATGTCAACACAGCCTGGGACCGCAACGAGTGCATACCTGTGTGCCGCACCAGCGAAAGGAAACGTAGCGTGCCATTTGAGATCGAGAGCGAACACCTGGGGGAAGTCAAGATCATCGTTGCGAAAGCCTTTGGTGATCACCGGGGCTACTTCATGGAGTCCTACCGCAAAGACGCGTTCACCGCGCTAGGTATCCCCCACGAGTTTTTGCAGGATAACCATTCGCGCTCGGTCAAGGGGGTAGTGCGCGGCTTGCACTTCCAGCACACGCCGCCGATGGCGAAGTTAATGCGCGCGACGGTCGGCACGCTGTTCGTGGTCGCGGTGGACATCCGGCGCGGATCGCCGACTCTGGGCCAGTGGGTCGGCGCGGAACTCTCTGCTGAGAACAAACGTCAGATGTGGGCCCCCCCTGGATTCGCGCGTGGGTTCTGCGTACTCTCGGACGTAGGCGAACTGCAATACAAATGCACCGCCACGTATAGCGCTGCGGGTGAGGGTGGTATTCGCTGGAATGATCCAGAGATCGGCATTAAATGGCCTACAGATGACCCGATTCTCTCGAAAAAAGACGATGAAGCGCCGCTGCTGGCGGAATGGCTGACTACGCTCGCCGCCGATCACTTTGCATATAAGGGATAACGTATGACACTGCCAGGATGGGCCACGCCCGAAGCTACTGCTGCCTATATAGCGCGGATCGGGGATCAGGTGTCCCCCGGTCATTTCCGTACGGATCAGCGCGGTCTGTGGCTGTCATCGCTCGGTCTGGGCACATATCTCGGCGAGTCAGACGACGCGACCGATACCGTATATCAGGCCGCAGTGGAACACGCGCTCGCGTTGGGCTGCAACCACATCGACACCGCCGTGAACTATCGCTGCCAGCGCAGCGAACGCGCTATCGGGCATGCATTAGCAACCCTGGTCGCGCGCGGTGAACTCCAACGCGAAGAAGTGGTGATCGCCACCAAAGGCGGCTTCGTGCCCTTTGATGGTGTGCGACCTCCTGATCCGAAAAAGTGGACCTACAAAAACTACATCGCAAACGGCCTCGTCCATCCCAACGAATTCGTGGCGAACTATCAGCACTGTCTGGCCCCGAATTTCCTGGATAAGATGATCGCCACCAGCCGCGCGAATCTCGGCGTGGAAGCTATCGACATCTACTATCTGCACAATCCCGAAACGCAGCGCATCAGTAACACGCACGAAACGTTCCGGCGACGGATGCTAGACGCGTTCGAGACACTCGAAGCGGCGGTCGAGCGCGGCGAAATTCGAGCTTACGGCATGGCTACATGGACCGCGTTCCGCAGCCCGCCCACCGCGCCGGACTATCTTTCGTTGACGGAAATGATGGGGTTGGCGTTTCAGGTAGCAGGCGACGATCACCACTTCGCCTATCTACAACTGCCGTACAACCTGATGATGACCGAGGCCTTCGCGCTGACTAACCAGCAAGTCGTTGAGGAATTTCTCAGCCCCATTGCCGCCGCGCACACACTCGGCCTGATCGTCGTCACCAGCGCGACGCTCAAACAAGGCACGCTAGCCAGCCCGTTTATGGGCGATCTCTCGCCCTATTTTCCCAATCTAGACACAGACGCCCAACGCGCGATCCAGTTTGCGCGGTCTACCCCCGGCGTAACCAGTGCGCTGATCGGGATGCGCGCCGAAGCGCACGTGGAAGAAAATCTGGCGGTCGCGGCGCACCCGCCCACTGAACCGGACGTGATCCACAGTCTGTTCCCCGACGTATAATGTGTCGCTAACGCACAACGGTAGCTCCGCAGAATAACGTGATCGCGAGTTTGCCCCTCCCCCAACGCGAACT
>CBEVZO010000906.1:0-1911 GCA_965554365.1 uncultured Anaerolineae bacterium | reverse complement strand
TGGGCTTGGACGCGCCCGGTGTCGGACAGCGGCACATTGCTCGCGCCTTGAATCTGGTGCGACTGGTTCCACGTCGATTCACCATGCCGAACCATGGCCAGACGGTGCATCAGCAGTACCTCCTATACAGCGTGGCGTTGCTCAGATCGACAGGTCGATGCCGGCCTGCACCGCGATGCCCGGCGCGTCCCGGAACGGAGCCGCAATCTCTGCGAGCGTTTGTCCCGTGACAGGATGCACCACGCCCGGCGCAACCTCCGCCAGTGGCAGCGCGACGTGCGCGCTGGTCAGGATATCGGGATCGGGCAGCGTCAGCGCGTCGTCGATGATCACGGCGTCGCCATACAGCGCGAGAATGAGATCGATGGTACGTGGCGCGAACGTGTCGCCGGTGCGCTCGCGGTCCAGACACGTCTCGATGAAGCGCAGCACGGTGGTTGTCAGCGCGTGGGCGGTGTAATGGTCCGTTTCGAGGTGCGCCGCCGCGTGGAGACACACCGCTTGATCGGGGATCACGGCTCCAACAGTGTCCAATGGCGCGCTACGATAGACCGGCGAAACTGCGCGCACGATCAGGTGATGGTTCTGCCGCAGCATCCGCACGGCGCGCGCGAGATTACGCTCCGGCGCGCGGTTCGAGCCGAGGATGATGTAGGCCTGTACTGGGGTTGCTAACTCACTCAAAGTCTGCTCGCTTCCGTTCGATGGCGCGGCCCACCACGCGCGAAAAGCGCAGCACGCCGGGCGCAACTTCTGCCAAAATCCAGTATGCGACCGATTATACAGTGTTCGGGGCAGGGGTGCTGGCCTGCCAGCAGTCCTGCACGTCGCTCTGGACTGACGCAAACGGTACCACGTGTTTGCGCAGTCCGGCGCGCTGTTGCGGACCGCTGGGTACGCTCCGCTTGCACACACGCCACGCGCACCGCACCATCAGGCGGTCCGCAGCGGAGTGCAGGGACGCGCGACCACGCTTTTAGGGCGCGTCGTCACGGAACAGAGTAGAGGACCGCCGTTCCACGCAAAAGGACCGGCACGCAACCGGTCCCCCAACGCACATCCACACACGGCGCTCACCGCCCGCCACACAGATGCTCCCCGCCATCCACCGGAAGCAATGCCCCCGTAACGTAATCCGCCCCCGCGAGAAACACAACCGCCTGCCCCACCATCGCCGGATCGCCCGTGCGCTTGAGCGGCAGCCGCGCACCTATACCCCGCCACACCGGACCATCCGGGTCCATTGTCACGGGCGGCATAACCGGCCCCGGCGCGACCGAGTTCACGCGAATCTCCGGCGCGAGTTCGACCGCCGTGTAACGCGTCAGATGGATCACGCCACTCTTGCTGAGGCCATGCACCGCGTAGCCCTCGTAATGGTGCATGCCGAGACTATCGGCGATATTGATGATCGCGGCAGGCTGATCGGCGGGGCGGTCGGTTTGACGCATCAACCGCGCGGCGTGCTGCGTACACAGGAACGGTGCGCGCAGATTCGCCTGCATCACGTTTTTCCAGTCCTCGACGGTGGTATCTAGAAACGGGCGCTTGACGAAGTTTGCTGCGCTGTTGACCAGAATATCCAACCGCCCAAACTCCGCTTTAACGCGCGCAAACAGCGCCGCAATCTGCTCTGGATCGCGCAAATCCGCGCTGACAGTAAAGGCCCGCACGCCCAACGCCTGAAGCTCTGCGAGAGTCTCACGCGCGGCGTCCTCGGAGCGCCCGTAGTGTACGGCGACATGCACGCCCTGCGCCGCCAACGCCACCGCAATCGCCTTGCCGACGCGGTGCGCCGCACCGGTCACGAGCGCGAATTTCCCGTGTAGCTGCATGATTTACTCTGCTCCGTGCGCTATAGCGCGCGGTAGTGTAAAGTAGAAGGTGCTGCCGACATCAAGTTCACTTTCC
>CBEVZO010000905.1:0-1921 GCA_965554365.1 uncultured Anaerolineae bacterium | reverse complement strand
CGCCACCGCCGTAACCACGGTTACGATTGTAGCCACCGCCACCGCCGCCACCGCGCCGCGCCGACGCTGACGCTGATCGCCCATCGATGGACGACCTGCGCCGCTTCTTCCACAACCTGCCAGGGGAGCGGCGGTAAAGGCCTCACCCCCCTCAGTCCCCCCTCTCCAGCAGAGCTAAAGAGGGGAGAGGATGTCGTTCTGTGTGCTACAATACACGCAAGAGGCTTGATGCACGAAAGGATCGCTGTGCGTGAAAATCCCGCCTGATGCGACGATCCACGAGGATAAGCTCACGCGCTATTACTCGTACCGCGCCCGAAGAATGACAAGTCAAAGTTTCTGGCGCAAGCGGGGTTCACGCTCGAAAACCCCAACGTGTTAGAAACAGCCATTCGCCAACTGAATGAAACCACTGATGCCGTGATGGATCGCAGTGACGAGTACGGTGATTTCTACGTGGTAGAGGGAGAATTAACCGGCCCCGATGGTACGTTGAACGTAATCACCGTCTGGATTGTACAGCCTGGTTTGGGTGCAGAATTTCGGTTTGTGACATTGAAACCGGGAAAGAAAGATGACGATGACGAAACCTGATCTCTACACCGAAGTCACATTGACGCGCGACGTGCCCGCACACGGTTTGCAGCGCGGCGATATTGCGACGGTGATCGATTATGTGCCGCATCCGCAGGGCGGCGAAGATGGCTGTATCCTTGAGGTATTCAACGTCCTCGGCGAGTCGATGGCGGTGATCACTGTGCCCATATCCGCGATCACGCCGCTGCGCGCAAATCAGATTCCCTCCGCACGCACATTCGCGATTTCCGCATAAACACAGGGCGACTGCACCTGTAGTCATCGCGCAATCGCCCTCGCGTTGCGTAGCGCAAGCACTACCCCTACGCCTCACCCGACTCCGCCGCATCGCGCGCCGGACGTTCCGGCAGCGTCGGCTCGCCGAACATCGCGCGCACCGACTCCGCGACCAGTGTCTCGCCGTCCGGCAGATCGGTCGATTCCGCCGCTTGCTCCCCCTCCTCGCCAGCGGGAGAGGGTGCGTGGCCTGCGGTCACGTCAGGGGGTGGGGTTGGCCCCAACCCGAAATACCGTGCGCGTTGTTCGTCCACCGTCAAGACTCCTTGTGCTAGCTGCATTTCCGCGTGTTTGGCTGCTGTGTCCTGCGGGCGGATATCGTCAAAACGCCCGACGAGGTGCGTCCCGTAGAACGGCAGCAGGTCCGTCGTGATCTTCTCGGCGATGCGTACCAGCTTGGGCCACAGCGTGCGCTCGATGAAAATGCGCTCGCCCACCGATGCGTTCGCCTCGGTCGCGTTCTCGCTGAAAATGCCCACCGGGATGCCGAATATCTGAAAAATCTCCTCGCGGTTGAAGCGCCGCGCGTTGAGGAAGTCCATATCGTGCTGGCTCAGCCCCACGTTGACCCACTCCACCGCCGCGCCGCGCACAAACGCCGTCTTACGCTCGCGCCCCCCGTAGGCCGTGCGCCACTCGCGCTTGATGCGTTCAAAATCCGCGTCCGTCATGCGATCCTTGATCGCCACGATGCCCGCCGGAACCGCGTGTCCTTCGCTGAAGTAGCGCCGGTTCCAGTCTGCCATCGCGCGATCCGATTCAATCGCCAGCCGCGCCGCATCGAGCGCGCTCAGCCCGTAGTAGTCGTTTGCGGGATGCCAGCGCCGGAAATGCACGATCTCGCCCGCGTCCAGCGGCACGTCGCGCCCGTCCACCGTGTAGAGGTAGCCGCGCACACCGCGCGCCGCGTCCGGCACAACCTGTACACGATCCGGGCGCAGGGGCCAGATTTCCTGCGGCGTGCCCCCCGGCTCACCCGCGAGGAACCAGTACGCGTTGCCATGCACCTCCAACTGCCCGACTGTCGCCTCAAGCAACTCAAAGCGGC
>CBEVZO010000904.1:0-1923 GCA_965554365.1 uncultured Anaerolineae bacterium | reverse complement strand
ATGATGTACCATTAGCGCTCACCAACGGTCACAGCGTAGATGCAGACAAATACCGTACATTAGTTGCCGCATGGGAAAAGCACAACATCGAGGTACAACAAGTTACGGCAGGCTACACTATCACGACTGGTGACGGCGTGCTAATTGAGGTATTGCATCCGCAAACAGCACCGGCTCCCGACGACAAAGCCGATGATGTAGCGTTGATCTTGCGCGTGAGCTACGGAGACACAACGTTCCTGATCACACCAGACCTATCGCCCGCCGCAGAAGACACGCTGCTCGATGCAGGATGGTATGCGGTCAGCACCGTGCTAGAACTCCCGGCATTTGGCGATGAGGAAGCCAACACGGAGTCGTTTCTGGCTACTATCAACCCACAGATCGCGGTAGTCGGAGTGGGCGCGGGAAACCGTAGCGGATTGCCCGACACAGAAACGGTAGAGCGCCTGGGCAACATCACCCCTCATACGCTCTACCGTACAGATCGTCATGGCACTATCGAATGTGTCACCGATGGCCGGACATTAGACATATTCACGGAGCGCTAGGAACGCCACGCGTGTTCCATATACCACGCCTGGCTGTCGAGGGGTTCTTCGCCCTCCCCCGGCTCGAGTCGCATATATGTTCCGTCCGGTTGAAGTTCGCGCGCCTTCACATTATCTATCATCGAAATCGCGAGGACTTCATCCAGTATGCGCCGCTTGATCGTTTCATCCTCAACGGGGAAAATCGTTTCCACGCGTCGATCCAGGTTACGCGGCATGAGGTCCGCACTGCCCATATAAATCTCCGCCCCGCCCCCGTTCGCAAAGTAGTACACGCGGGGATGTTCCAGGAACCGCCCCACCACGCTAGTCACACGGATATTCTCACTGACGCCTTCAATACCCGGTCTTAGGCAGCAAATACCCCGGATCAACAGATCAATCTCGACCCCCGCCATTGACGCTTCATACAATCGCCGGATCAACTTCGCATCCACCAACGCGTTCATCTTGAAGATCATACGCGCTTCACGTCCCGCGCGTGCATGTTCGATCTCACGGCGAATCAACTGATCAAAACGTTCGCGCAAATGTTCCGGGGCCACCAACAATTTCCGATATTCTGCCGCCGGGGCATAGCCAGTCAGACGGTTGAACAACTCGCCCGCGTCAATCCCCAGGTCGGGGCGGCTCGTCAGCAAGCCCACATCCGTATAGATGCGCGCAGTGATGGCATTGTAATTGCCTGTACTCAAATGCACATAGCGGCGCAAGCCATCTTCCTCACGACGGATCACTAACGCCACTTTGCAATGTGTCTTCAACCCCAGCAAACCGTACACGACATGCACGCCCTGCGCTTCCAGCTTGCGCGCCCAGACAATGTTGTTTTCCTCGTCGAAACGCGCTTTGAGTTCGACCAGCACCGCGACCTGTTTACCGTTTTCGCGCGCTTCTAGCAACGCGTTGACAATCGGGGAGTTGTTCCCAACACGGTATAACGTAGTTTTAATCGCCAGGACTTGGGGATCATGCGCTGCTGCGCGGAAGAAATTCACGACGGGCAAGAAGGAATCATAGGGATGATACAGCACCACATCTTGCTCGCGCAGCACGTCAAAGATGGACACATTCTGCCCTAACACCGGCGGCACAGCAGGTACATACGGCGGGTCTTTGAGCAACGGTACATCAATCCCCGCCAAGCCAAACAACTGACTCATACCCAACGGCGCAGGCATCTGGTAAATATCCGAGCCTTCAACGTTCAGATATCCCTTGAGCATTTCCAGCAAAAAGTGTGGCATGTCTTGCTGTACAGCCAGCCGCACCACACGCCCAAACCGACGTTGGCGCACACCCGCTTCAATCGTCGCCAGCAGGTCCGAAGCCTCGTCTTCCTCAATCTCCATGTCAGCGTTACGCGTCACAC
>CBEVZO010000903.1:0-1930 GCA_965554365.1 uncultured Anaerolineae bacterium | reverse complement strand
TGCCAGAAGTCTTCCAGACAATCAACAATGAAATCACTGGTGACCCGTCTGGTGGTGAAATACAGATAGAGTTCGTCGTACTGCGGCAAGAAGATGCCATACGGGGTTAGGGTTACCTCAGGTCTGAAGTCGTGGTCCAGGGCTTTGACGATCACGCGTGACACTACCTCAACGTGCCTTGCGCTCGCCGTTGCGCCTGGGACACCAGGGGCGTCCACGCCTGATCGCCTGGCCTGACGTGGGGATTGTACGCGTGATCAAACGGCGCACGGCGGGTCAGTTGACCGTTGAGCGGCAGGTGCATCAGGGTGACCCTCACCAGGTACAAACTGTCATTCTGACATCGCAAGGGGGCATAGGGGGCATCAACACAGCGTTCATTGAGCGTCTCAATGCCACCTTTCGCCAATGTTTGGCTTGTCTGGGGCGACGCAGTCGCGCGCTGGCGCGGTCGATTACCACGCTCGAACACGGCATGTTTCTGGTGGGTTGCCTGTACAATTTTTGTATGCCGCATGATAGTTTGCGTCTTCCACTCTACGGCGGACGTTATGGTCGGCGGTGCTGGGTACACCGCACCCCCGCGTTAGCCGCTGGACTCACCGATCATATTTGGTCGGTCAACGAGTTGTTAACTTTCAAAGTGCCACCGCCGCCTTTCGTGCCACCCAAACGACGCGGACGACCACCTAATCGGGCGATTTTGGAGGCGGCAGCATGATCACGCTATTCTGCGGAGCTACCCTCAACAAACGATCAGCACTCAACTGCCAACGCTTACTTCGTTTGTTGGGCACGATCCCGCCGATGCGGTTAATCAGGACACCCCGCGCACATTCGTGCTGGCAATGCCCGGCATGAATACAACGATCAATGGCAAAACTTTTGAGATGGAAGAGGTGGCGGAAAATGAAACCGTCCAGTTGGGCGATCTGGAAATCTGGGAATTTCGCAATGATCCCCAAGCTGGCATGATGATGGGCGCGCATCCGGTGCATGTACATGGGCTGCAATTCCAGATCATTGAACGTCAACTTGATCCGGCTTACGATGATGGCTCTTTTGATACCATCATTGACAACTATGTGGATGAGGGGTGGCACGACACATTGCTGCTACTGCCGGGTGAGCGCGTCAAAGTCCTGCTTAGATTTGAAGACTATCCCGGTTTGTTCTTATATCACTGCCATATTCTCGAACACGAGGACAATGGGATGATGCGCAATCATCGCGTTGTGGACAATCAGGCGTAATAAGGTTGGCGCGCACTTCACTTGCGTCGCAGCGGGCGTCGATGTGCTCAAGACCCCGGTGCGCACCCCCAAAGCAAACGCTTACTGCGAGAGGTTCATCGGCAGCGTCCGGCGCGAGTGTCTTGATCACAGCCTGATCTTCAGTGAGCGCCATCTGCGACGGCTGGTACAAGAATATGTCGACTACTTCAATCATGCCCGTCCTCATCAAGGGATCGGGCGTATTCCCGATTCCTTGATGAGGACAGAAACGGTGAGTTACAGGCTCATCAATCGGTCATAACTGTGCCGGTGTTGGGGGGCTTGCATCATGACTACCGCCGTGCTGCCTGAGGGGGAAAATCAGGTCCGGATACGTTAAGTACCCCCCATAGCTCAAGCAGCATGTCGGACCCGATGTGCGGCTGATGGCCGTCGTCAAGGCCAATGCGTATGGACACGGTGCGCTGGAAGTCGCCCGCACTGCGTTAGCGCATGGTGCAGATTGGTTAGCCGTCGCGCGACTGGATGAAGGCGTTGTTTTGCGTGAAGCGGGTATCACTGCGCCGATTCTGGTGATGAACTACACGCCGTCGGATGTGGTGCAGAACGGTCTTAACCATGCGCTGACGCTCACCGTAACCGGGTAGTGGTGACACATTAACTGATGCAGGCCAAATTGTAGTGGTGCACGAACA
>CBEVZO010000902.1:0-1933 GCA_965554365.1 uncultured Anaerolineae bacterium | reverse complement strand
CCAGCGCCGGAGACTCTGAATCCGAAGGCCCTGCGCGGCGCGAATACCGCATTACTCCGGCAGGCTACGGTGTGCTGCAAACCGTTGTAGCCGATCTGCTCAGCACGCCGCGCGAGTATGCCGACGGCCTAGGGCTGGGGCTGGCAAACCTGCATGTCCTACGCTCCGCACAGATTCGTATGGCGCTGCAAGCCTATCACCAGGACCTCACCGCGAGTTTGGGCCAAACTCGCGAACGGGCGGATGAGCTTCAGGCCAATGATACCCCGCTCAATGTGCGGGCGATCTTTGAGCGCCATGCTGCGCTGCTCGACGCAGAACTGACCTGGCTCACGCGCTTTATCGAGGAATGGGAAGCGCAAGCCCCACCCGATGAGCCAGTCCCCATGCCGGAGCCGGTGGATATTCCGCGCATGAAACAGGTGATCTTGCCGCATGACGAGGATTCGCCGCACCGCGCGCCCACACGCCCGCTGCAATCCCCGGCGGGACAGCCCACACGCGCCAGTGAAACGCCGACTGATCTATCGCTGATAGCTCCCTCAGCCAAAGAAACCGTCGCCAGTGCGACTACGCCGCCCGGCCTGTCCACTGCCTTACAATCTGCCGCAGATGCAGCGGCAGAAACATCGGACGACAATCATGCTAAAGATAATGATTTCGCCACTGATCCCGCAGATGATCAGACGCCAATCAACAGCGAGCCAGAATCATCAGAGTCACCGGAAGACTCGAAAAGCTAAATGCATCACTAAGTAAGGCTCTTAATGCTATTGCAAAAGAAAAAATCGGGATTAAGTTAGAAAACATAAATGACATATTAAACTGCATTCCGTGTTAAACTGTTTGTATCTCCGCTTCAATATTCACCCGTTGGAGAAGTCATGCGTCCGCTTGTACTATATGTTGAAGATGATCGCGACAACATGAAACTGGTCCGGCGCGTATTGAATGCTTCCGGGATCACGTTGCTCGAAGCCACCACTGCCGCAGAAGGCATTGCGATGGCGGAAGAGCATCGCCCGGATATTATTCTGATGGACATCAATATGCCGGTCATGGATGGGTTAGCAGCGACCCGGCTGCTCCGTTCCAAACCGGAGTTCAAACAAACACCAATCGTCGCACTAACCGCAAATGTGATGCACGATGTGCTGGAAAAAGCACTGGCTGCGGGGTGTAATGGCTATATCGGGAAACCGATAGCGATTGATACGTTACTTGATGATATTATGAAATATCTTGACAGTTAACGGCGGGCACACGCATCGTGCATTCCAAACCACACGATGACGATAATGCCCCAGCCCCTAACGACTGTCTCAACAGGAAAGTGGTGGCGATGTCAACGCCCATAGATTCGCACGCGCCTCAACTGACCACACACCTGATGACCGCACAACATCACATCGTGCGGCAGCTCAGCATGTATCTCGCAGGCGCGGAGACACTGCGCACGGTATGCCAGAGTCTTACGCAGTCTGCCGACATCATCTACGCCGCAATTCTGAGCATCGATCAGGACACCGCCGCCAGCACGATGCTCGTGGAATATCCCGCCCAACTCGGTCAGGCAACGCCCTCACTATCAGATCACAACGGCCTCACCACATACCTCCAGGCAAACACCGCGCCGGGACTGCTCAAAACGCGCGCCGAAGCCGAACAGGTATTGGGCGCACACTACACACACATACAAGGGCTGGATATCCAAACATTGCTCGTGGCCCCGCTGCGTGTGCAGAATGAAACGATTGGACTGCTGCTGCTAGCAACAGATCGCGAGGCGGCAGCGTTTTCCGAGAGCGCGTTTTTCATCGCGGAATCTATCGCTGTACAGATCGCGCTGGGGCTGCGTAACACAGAGTTGTTCACAGCCATCCAGCACCGCGCCAACCAGCTTGAACAAACCGCTGCCTTCGGGAGGCTCATC
>CBEVZO010000901.1:0-1942 GCA_965554365.1 uncultured Anaerolineae bacterium | reverse complement strand
AGCCCTACGCCCTACAAAAACAGGTTCGCCAACAGTATCGCAAGCGGAGAGGGGCTTAACTGCGTGCTTGCTCCCCTCTTTCTCCGCCTGCGGGGAAAGGGGGGCTGGGGGGGATAGGGGCCAACATACGCCAATCACGCTATTTTGTAGTCCTACCGATGCACCGCGCGCACAAAACAACACAACAAGGCGATCCCCGCGCTGGAGATCGTCCTAATGTTGTTCCACGTGCATTTGCGCAGGCATATGGCCCCATACACCCCTGATTTCCACGCCCCAAACTCCACACAGAGGTTGTCGGGAGCGTTTCATTCGGCGTATACTCATCTCTACACTGCACCATACGCGCTATACACAAGGGATGGGAAGCGCATGACCTGGACACCGGACCTCATCATCGGCGTGGGGGCGAATTTCGCCACCGCGATCACCGGCTTCGCATTGGCGTTCATCGTGTTAGGATCGTCGCGGCGCTTCGATAACTGGCTGTTTGCGCTGCTGATGCTGGTCTTTAGCGTGATGGGCATCGTCAGCGTGCCCCCCTATTTCGCCCAACAGATCGACTTCAACCCGCGCCACATGATCTACACCGCCACATCGCTCTATGCCATCGACGTGGTGCTGCTGTTTGTAGTCAGCGCGCGCTATGCCGGACTCCGCGACCGCCTGATCTGGATACTCGCTGGCATCGGGATCACGATGGTGATCTATCTGCTGAGCCAACTGTGGCGCGATCAGGTGTATGTGGACTTTGAACCGGCAGCCAACGGCGCGCAGTACCATTACAAGCTCGGCACGGCAGGCCTGCCAGGGATCGCGCTGCTCGGCGTCTACCAACTGCTCTCCGCCTCGGCACTGTACCGCTTCGGTCAAGCACACGCACGCGGGTTATGGCTCGTGCCGCTGATTCTGCTCGCGGGGATGCTGACCTTCCTGATCCCGCTATTCGACAAATTCCCCAAGAATGCGCTGGCGGTCATGATCAGTATGCTGCTCATGGCGCGCATCGTGACACAGTACCAGATATTCAACCCGCTGGCGCTGCTCAACCGGCAGCTTGCCCAGGCCAACAAGCAACTCACCACTGCGAATCTCACCCAAGACCGGTTGCTAAAGGAACTGCGGCAAGCCAATCGGGACTTGATCGCCGCCAGCGCGCACAAAAGCAAGTTCCTCGCCACCATCAGCCACGAACTGCGCACTCCGCTCAACTCGATCATCGGGTATTCGGAGATGCTGCTGAACAATATCTACGGCGACCTGTCCACCACGCAGTCCGACCGCCTGGAAAAGGTCATGCGCAACGGGCGCACGCTGCTGCAACTGATCAACGACATTCTCGATCTGAGCCGCATCGAAGCCGGACAGTTGCAACTCGCGCTGGTCCCGCTGTCACTGCGGGAGATCATCGAGACCGTGCTGAGTGAGGTCGCGCTGCAAACTGAGCAGAAACAACTGACCATCACCACCAACTGCGACGGCACACTACCCCCGGTGCTGGCTGATCCCGTGCGCGTGCGGCAGATTATCACGAACCTCGTGGGTAACGCGATCAAGTTCACGCACGCGGGCACGATTACGATCACCGTGCAGCACCGCGCGTCAGAGGGCATGCTGCAAGTCGCCGTCGCGGATACCGGAATCGGGATTCCCGAAGCACTGTTCGATGTGATCTTTGACGAGTTCCGGCAGGCGGATGACTCGTATGCGCGCGAGTACGAGGGGACCGGGCTGGGACTGGCGATCACCAAGCATCTTGTGAACATGCACCAGGGCGCGATCAGCGTCACGAGCGAGGTGGGCGAGGGGTCCACATTCACGTTTACGTTGCCCGTCGCGCCCCAGGCTGGAACAGCGGCTCAGGGCACGGCTCAAAGCGCGGAAAAAGCAGAGGCTAAACAAGTAGCGGAGGGGGATAATTAGGGAGCAACGATGCACACAC
>CBEVZO010000900.1:0-1954 GCA_965554365.1 uncultured Anaerolineae bacterium | reverse complement strand
GACCAGGCGGTCAACTTCATGATCCCCCTGGCGATCCTGGGCGCGATCAACATCATCGTCGCGGATACGTTTATCACTCCGGCAGACGGTGGTGAGGAAACCCGCCTGATCGAAGCCTCGATTTTCGACGTGGGAGAAACGTTGCGCACTGACGAGTATGGCGTGGCGCTGATCACCTGGTTCTATGACGGCACAGAATCGGCGCTCGGTCAGGCATCGCGCTTGACGCTCAACAGCTTCAGCGGCGATGCAGCGAATGCGTTCGTGATCGACATGGAACTGCACGAAGGTCATTTGGCCGGGGCAGTGGGCAGTGTCGCAGCGGATATCGCCGAGGGCGGCGAGTGGTTGATCAAGACACCCGCCTTCACCGTGCGCCCGCTGCGTGGACAGTTCGAGATCAACGTTGGCGCGGAGGGTGAGACGCGCCTGATCGTGACCGAGGGACGCGTCGAAGTGCTGGTCGGTGATGAAGCACCGTTCCCGGTGGACGAGAACCAGTACCTCATCGGCGCGCCGGGCGTAGCCGCAGTGCTGACCACTAATGGCGTTACCCCCAACGAGGCGTTGAGCGATATTTGCGTGGCGACCACGCCGGTGAACCTGAATGTGCGGTTGGCTCCCAATGAAGATAGCCGCCGGTTGGGGTATGCCGAGGCTGGTCAGAGCTTGTGGGTCCGCGCGGAGACTGAGGGCGGTCTGTGGTATCAGGTTTTCTTCACGACTGCCGAAGACGACGAAGAAGGTCACAACTACGGTTGGATTTACGGTCCGGCAGTAGAGACTGAAGGCGCGTGCGATGTGCTGTTGCGCGCGGCTCTGGACGGGCGCATGTACGGGGGTATTGGGGTGGATGAGGCGCTGGGTGCAGCGGGCGAAAGCGACCCCATCGAATAAACACAACCCTTTCCGCAATCGCATCATAACCGGGGGCAGTTCCAGACGGAGCCGCCCTCGTTGTGTGGTTCAGGGATTTATGGTTGTCGTCACGCCAACAGACAGCGCGCTACAGCGCATATATGCTACGTCTGAGCAAGGGGAACGGGTAGTGGTCCCTCTCTGTTTCCAGAGGTCTGTGTGATTGACGTGACTCGTGCGCGTGTGACCTGACGTGTTGCTAATGCGGTGTCCGAGGCCGGGTCCCCTACTTGCCCGGATGCTGTCTCCCCCGTTCCCCTGTTTTTCGTGCTGTATGCGAACGGCGGTCCTCCGCTCCGTTCCGGGACGACGCAACCGGAAAAACACGGTCGCGCGTCCCATCCACGACGCTACGGACCGCCTGGATCGAGGTGGAGTGATCGCGGCGGTGTGCAGGAACTCAAAAGCCAACAGTGGTCCGCAACTGAGTGACGGGCTGCGCAAACACGCCTCACCGTTTGCGATAAGCCCACAACGCAGTGGAGGACCGCTGGCCGGCAGCATATGTACTCCTTTGAACGCAACCGTGTAAGTAGCTCCGCAGAATAGCGTGATCGTTAGTTTTACCCCTATCCCCCCAACCCCCTTTCCCCGCAGGCGGAGAAAGAGGGAGCCAGTCGCGTGGACAAATCCCCTCTCCGTTTACGGGGAGAGGATTTAGGGGCAGGGTAAACGCCGGGGCAATCACACTATTCTGTAGTCCTACCCACCGTGTATGATTGCACGAATAAGCTTGCTCCGTCATGTGCGCGTCAGACTCCTATCAGGCAATCACCCAATGGTCATCTGGCGCAGACTCCGCACTCCGCCTATACTCCTGTGCAAGCTATTAGGACATATTTGGGGAGGTATGACGATCATGATTGCGAGACGCACGTTGATTCTGCTGCTGCTCTGCGCGCTGACGCTGACCGGACTCCCAACGGCAAGCGCTCAGGGTGCGTTTCCCCCGACAATTTTCTTGTTCACCAGTGACGTGCCGAGCATCAGCGTCGTGGACCTCGAAGCGGGTGAGACGGTCGCCACGCTACGTTGG
>CBEVZO010000899.1:0-1955 GCA_965554365.1 uncultured Anaerolineae bacterium | reverse complement strand
CGATGTAGGCCATCAACACCAGTGTCGCCACCAGCGCAGGCAGCCACAGCGCGGGCAGCACATCCTGAAACGAAGTGCCCATACGAAACGTCGAACTGGGTGGGAACCACCCAAAACGATCCGCCAGCGCATTCTCATTCCACTTGAGTGCCACCGTGTTGATCAGAAACAGCCCGGTCACGAATTCCGGCAGACTTACTACCGAGAGCGACAGCACCGAGATCAGACTGTCGAGCAGCTTCCCCTCGTTGAGTCCCGCGATCACGCCCAGGATCACCGATATGGGGATCGCCATAAGTAGCGTCAACCCGCCCAACCATGCAGAGTGTTTGGCGCGCTGTGCAACGGCAGTGCGAATATCTTCCTGCGCCCCGGAATATTGTGTGCCCCAATCGCCCTGCACAAAATCCACCGCCCAGGTCACATATTGGACCGCCAGCGGCTCATCGAGTCCCAATTCATCGCGCTTGGCGGCAACTGCTTCGTCGCTGGCCTCACGCCCCAAGATCACCCGCGCAACATCGCCGGGCAGCACCCGCGTCAACACAAACACCAGCAGGGAGGTCAAGAACAGCGTAAACACAAAAAATACAGCGCGCCGTGCTAGAAACCGAGCCATCTCACTCCCCCTTCCCGTGTGCAGCAACTGCCGACTGCGCGGCGGTTAGATCGGCCAGCGGAATATGACAGCGCACAAAATGCCCGTTGCCGTCATCCCGCCAGGATGGTTCCTCCTGTTCACAGATCGCGCCGAGCTTACGCGGACAGCGCGTATGGAAACGGCAGCCGGTCGGCATGTTGCGCGGACTGGGAATATCGTCCGTGAGCCGTATCGTGTCGTCCTGATGTCGGGGATCAAGCACCGGGATCGCAGACACCAACGCCTCGGTGTAGGGATGGAACGGCGGACGGAATAGATCGCGCCCGTAGCCTACTTCAAACAGCTTACCCAGGTACATCACCGCGATGTAGTCTGCGAGATAGCCCACCACCGCCAGATCGTGCGAAATGAACAGGTAAGCCGTGTCGCGTTCCTCCTGCAACCGCGCCAGCAGATTCAGTACCGCCGACTGCACCGACACGTCCAGCGAGGATACCGGCTCGTCACAGATAATCAGCGCGGGGTCTGACGCAAACGCGCGCGCAATCGCGATGCGCTGCTTCTCACCGCCGCTGAGTTCACCAGGATAGCGTTCGGCATACTCTGGGCGCAGATTCACCGCTTTCAACAACCGCTGCACTTCCGCGTCTGCTTCCACGCGCGTCATCCCGCGCAGCTTCAACAGCGGGCGGCGGATCGCCTGCCCCACTGTCAGATACGGATTGAGCGAATCCTGTGGGTTCTGGAATACCATCTGCAACTGTGCCAGCACATCCTTGCCGCGCGCCTGTACATCACCTGCGATGTCCATCCCCAGCAACTCTACCATCCCGTCGGTGCGAGCTTCCAGGCCGATGATCACGCGCGCGAGCGTCGTTTTGCCGCTGCCACTTTCACCCACCAGGCCCAACGTGCGCCCCCGCTGAATTCCCAGGTTCACATCATCCACTGCACGCACCGGACGCAGCGGCTCTCCGCGCACCATCTCAGGCAGCGTGCGTCGGATCGGGAAATGCTTGGTCAGTCCCTCCACCGTCAGCAGCCGTTCACGTTCCAGCGCATTATAATCGAGCGCCTCAACACCCGTGTCGCGCTTCTCGGTCAGGCTGATCTCTCCACGCGCGATCTCGCCCCAACAGTGACAGCGCACCAGTCGTCCCTCAGCAGGTTGTTCCAACGGCGGACGCGTGCAGCACACATCAATCGCGAGGGGACAACGCAGCGCAAACACACAGCCCTGTGGCAAATCTATCAGCGAGGGCGGGCGACCGGAAATCGTGAGCAAGCTAGCCTCACGCTTGGTTTCGCCCAGGCGCGGCACGCTCTTGAGCAAACCCAATGTATAAGGATGTAA
>CBEVZO010000898.1:0-1957 GCA_965554365.1 uncultured Anaerolineae bacterium | reverse complement strand
CCGAGATGGAGAAAGGGGGAGTCAGGCGCACGCTTTTCTCCCTCTCTCCGCGCGTGGAGAGGGGGCCGGGGGGTGAGGTTGATTTTTTGTTCACCAGGATATCCGCGCTAATTTTTTAATCTGCATCAATACGCCTCTACGGAACAGACGCAAACCAGGGGCGTATTTGGACGCCCCCACAGCAACGCGAGACATTATTTGTGCCATAGGCACAACAGGAGCGAACAGCATGTCGCACTCACCGAATGGCAAAGGCACGTACGAGTCTGAAAAACCTAAGCAGAGCGAATCACCGTTTGAACCGTTTCCGCAACCGCGCGGCTGGTCGGCCAACTGGGAAGGCTCGGCGCTGCACAATGCGCCGTTGCCGACCACGACTCCGAATAAGCCGAACCGGTCATAACCGGACCAGCACTGAGAGAAGCAAGCACTCATGGGAAAAACACTGGCCGAGAAAATCATCGCGGCACACACTGACGATCGGGACACCGTCTCGGCGGGCGATCTCGTAAATGTAACCACCGATGTGGTGATGGCGAACGACATCACCGCGCCGATAGCGATTGAAGCGTTCGACGCGATGGGCGTGAATGACGTGTTCCGCCGGGACCGCGTGATGTTGGTCCCCAGCCACTTCGCGCCGAACAAGGACATCCAGAGCGCCGAGCAGACGCGCACGCTCACTCGTTTCGCCGAAGCTCAGGAACTAGAAAACCGCTTCCAGGTAGGGCGCGCGGGCATTGAGCATGTCGTGCTGCCGGAGCGCGGACTCGTGCTGCCCGGCGATCTCGTCGTGGGCGGCGACAGTCACACCTGCACGTACGGGGCGCTGGGCGCGTTCGCGACGGGCATGGGATCGACGGATATCGCGTTTGCAATGGCGACGGGCACGACGTGGCTTAGAGTGCCGGAAACGATGAAGTTCGTCTATCGCGGCAAGCGTCAGCCCTGGGTCTATGGCAAGGACATGATCCTGCGCACGATTGGCGAGATCGGCGTGGACGGCGCACTCTACAAGGCGATGGAATTTGTCGGTGAGGGCGTCGCTGATCTGGGGATGTCGGACCGGCTCACGATGGCGAATATGGTCATCGAAGCGGGCGGGAAGTGCGGCTTTTTGCCCTACGACGATGTAACCAATACTTATGTTACACCACGCGCCACGCGCGAGTTCACGCCGTATTATGCGGACGACGACGCGGTCTATTGCTCGGTGCATGAGTTCGATCTCTCGAACATGGAACCGCAGATCGCGTGTCCGTATTCGCCGGACAATGTGCTGCCGATCAGCCAGGTCGAGCCGGAAAAGGTCGATCAGGTGTTTATCGGAAGTTGCACGAACGGGCGCTTTGAGGACCTCGCCATTGTTGCGGAGATTCTCGAACGCAGTGGGCGCGAGTTCCACCCGGACGTGCGGGTGATCATCATCCCCGGTTCGCAGGCGGTCTATCTGGACGCGCTGCGGCAGGGCTGGATTGAACTGTTCACGATGGCGGGCGGGGCAGTGAGTGTGAGTACATGCGGGCCGTGTCTCGGTGGGCACATGGGCGTGTTGGCGGCAGACGAGGTCTGTGTGAGTACGAGCAACCGCAATTTCCGGGGCCGGATGGGACACCGCGATGCACGTGTGTTTCTGACGAATCCCGCAGTGGCAGCGGCCAGCGCGATCATGGGGCGTATTGCGCACCCTGACGACGTGCTATAGGGGAGGGCGATCATGCAGTTACAGGGCAAAGTCTGGAAATACGGCGACAACATCGACACGGACGTGATCATCCCCGCGCGTTATCTCGTCACCACCGATCCGCAGGCGCTCGCGGCGCACTGCATGGAAGACGTGGACGGCAAGTTTGCGACCTCGGTGCAGGCGGGCGACATCATTGTGGGCGGCAGCAACTTCGGTTGTGGCTCCAGCCGCGAACACGCGGTGTGGGGCTTGAAACAAATGGGCATCCGC
>CBEVZO010000897.1:0-1958 GCA_965554365.1 uncultured Anaerolineae bacterium | reverse complement strand
GGTGTACGCAGTTATGGTGTAGCGGCGGGATTCAGCAAGCTCTGCACGGAGGCGGTGAGCGTTGCAATATCGACCGGCTTGGCTAGAAAACCATCGGCTTGCAATTGCTCCGCGATCTCCGCACCTTTCGGATGCGCCGACACCACCAGCACCCGCGTTTTTTGCAGTGCCTTCGTGCTGCGGATAAAACCTAATACGGCGTCGCCTGCGGCCAAGGGCATCATCAGGTCCAGCACGATCAGGTCAGGCTTATAGTACTGTGCCTGGTAAAGTGCGTCCACACCGTTCGGGGCGAGATAGACCTCGTACCCCTGGCGTGAAAGCATGAGTTCCAACATCTTCTGGAGTTCTTCGTCATCCTCGACGATCAAGATGGTTGCCATGATGCCACCGTTCCACTGATAAGACCACAATGATAGATACCAACAACTTCCCAGTACCACTTCTATAGAGAACTTGATTCGGATTATATAACATTACGCCATAATTGACCTAATTTTACGGGGGCTAGGGGCTGGTGGCAAGCAAAATCCCTATAAAGTAAGAAACTTCAAACCCTACCGATACTTTCCTTGACAAAACATGGAAAAAACACGCCAGCAATAGGACCAGCGTACCATATAACACTCCGTAAACGTCATTGCAATGCCACCGGAGGGCCAACTACGTGCGTGTTCCCGCCGACAACGATACACACAATCAACCTCGGATGAAGAAAAAAGATATTAAGAGTTGGTATGTATTCCGTTAGCATTTACCAGATTCCGGGCATCAAGGTTGATTTTGTATTAAGATAAAACCGTTGCGCACTCGAATCTAGTGTGTTCTGTGTTGATCTGGCGATGCCCTGATGGAAATACGTGACTACCATCCCGACGATGATCCCGCCCTGATGCGTCTCGAACGCCTCAGCCCGCGCGGGTTGCCTGAACCGTTTGTGCATTTCCGACGACGGTTCATCGACCGTGCGGCGCTGTTCTCCGACCACCAAATGCTCGTGGCGGAGCAGGACGGCGTGGTCGTGGGCTGTGTCGCGATTGCCGTCAAGCGCACCCATGTCGGCGGGCGGCCCGTCTCATTGGGCTACGTCTTCGATGTACGCACGGACCCCAACGTCCGACGGCAAGGGATCGGCTCGCGGCTGGTGCTGGAGGTAGACAACTACCTGATTGGGCGCGGAGTAGACGGCGTGTATGCGCTTATTGTCACACCAAACGTGGCCTCGCTGCGCCTGTTCAACAAGCTGGGCTATGATCGGTTGCGCCAACTGATTCTGCTCACCTACCAGCCCCACCCGCTGATCGAACTGCCGGACTATATGCCGCGCCAAACCACCGATCACACCATCGATCATGACCTGGTAGAGGCGGTCCACAGCAACCGGGATATGTATGTACCCAATGTTGCTGAGCGCGTCAACGATTACGGCTTTGAACACTGGGCGCTTGATATGGGTGGCTCGCAGTTTGCGGGCATCAGCCTGTTCGACCAGAGCTACGTGTTCCAGCAATGGCCCGAAGCTAAGCCGTTCCCCACCGAGGAAGAACTGCGCACGAGCAGCAGCAAGAGTTTGCGCATGTTCAACGAGGTGGGCATCCACTCGCCGCACCTGTTGCAAGCGATCTTCGACATACTGCGTGATAACGCCGTCATGGACACGGTGAGCAAAATCTCGCTGTTGCTCGACCGCATGGATCGCGTGCCTATCTTCTTCTTCTCCGAAGCACATAACCAGATGGATTATTGGATGGTCTTCAAGTCGCTGAATCCCGATTGGACCCCGGAATGGCAGGACGGTCCGATCTACATCGATACGCGCGAGTTGTGAGTCAGCGCCCCCATCCGAATCCCCACCATAGGGTCCACGAACGAGTTGTCAGGCGCATCGTTTGTCATTACGCGCACTTGTTCGCGCCCCCTCCCCGCAGGCGGAGAGGGGACTTTGCCGCGCGGGTTGC
>CBEVZO010000896.1:0-1962 GCA_965554365.1 uncultured Anaerolineae bacterium | reverse complement strand
GCAGAACGGCCCCACCCCCCAACCCCCTCCCCATCCAAGATGGAGAGGGGGAGTCGCGGCACAAAACTGCGAGCATTTCTCCCTCTCCGCATGCGGTTCAAGGGCGGACCGGGAGAGAAACCTAATGATCTTCCTATGATCACTGTAGCGCGAGTGAAGGCGCGGCGCAAGCAGCCCCAAAAGGGTGCATTGCAGATTCTAGGCAATATCAGATGAAGAAACTGGTCTCGGATTTACCCCTCCCCGCAAGCAGAGAGGGACTTCAAGCCCGCGTGTGCGCGGTAGCCATCCCTTATCTCCGCGCGCGGGAAAAGGGGGTTGGGGGATAGGGGTAAACTCACGGATCGCGTTTCAACCTAAAAGGATACACTACCCCAAATTTCAGGGCGTGTGCTGTGCTGCACGGGTGTATAATACACATGGGAACCGTTTGTCGTACGAGGAGAAAACTATGAGCGCCGATGATCAACACAACGCATGGGATGATTTGTTCCCACAGAAAGATGCTGCCGACGCTGTGCCAGAAGAAGATACCGCGTCAGATGATGTACCCACGAATGGCCCCGCATCCGCTGCGCCGCCGCGCATTGTCGCCGAAGCGCCGTTGGGTGGCGTGCCCAAGCCGATTGTGCTGCCTGTGCCGCCGGGCGTGGGTGATGAGGGTGTCTCGCCAGAGGCAGACGAGGTCGCGCCCGCAGTAACACCGGAGCCGGATGATGTAGCGCCGGATGAGCCGTTGGATGCGTTGCCGGATGACGCAGCAGACACGGTCATAGCGCAGACAGATACAGCCCCGGAAGCAGCGCGCGCCGAGGAAACCCCGGTCATACTGCCGGACCCGGACGAAACCACGATTGAGAGTCCGACGCTCGCGGCGGAGGTGCAGCGCATCGCGGCGGAAGTGGCTGCCGAACAGGACGCGGGCGAGGTCGAGGCAGATGCTTTTCCTGTCGAGGGCGAGGTCGCGCCCGCTGACACCGCACCGGCTCCCGCCCCTGCCGCAGTCGAGGGTGTTGGAATGGCGGACGCCAGCGATTTTGACGATATTTCGCCCGAACTCGCTGCGATCCTCAGAAAGCCCGCTGCGCCGACACAGGACGCTGCACCGCCAGCGGAAGCCGAATCTGAGCCGGTTGCGGCAGCGACGCCGGATGCTGCGCCCGCCGCACCGCCCGCGCCGGAGCCGGAACCTGATGCGCCGCCGATCCAACTGACGGACATCGCCGAGGTGCGCAGCCTGCCAATCACGGCAGAACAACGCAACGCGCCCGCGCCGGATACCACGCTCACGGGCAAAGTGCGTTACGTGCGTGTAGAGGAACCGCTGCGCAACGATGAGGGTCAGCGCACGCAGGAAACCTGGGAGTACCTCAAGCCAGGGTATCCCGCGCTCGGCGGGCGGTTGGTTAAGGAGATCACCATCGAGGAAATCGCGTATAGTGATGGCTCATGGGAGTGGCGCTACGAACGGCGTTACACGGACAAAGGCCGCGACGTGCGCGAAGTACGCGCCAACGCCGACCGCAATTACATCGAACGCGAGGACGAAGTATCACGGTTGGATGCGGAAACCGGGCGGCGTCTGCAATTCCGTGAAGAAACCGAGTTAATCTTCGCCCCACCGGAGAAAGAGGAACGACGTGGCGGGCTGCTGAGTGGGCTATTCGGGCGCGGCGACGATGATGATGGCGACGACAGTCCGCAAGTGTGGCGTGACGCGTCAACGTCCGAGGCGAAGCAGGCGCGCAAACAGGGCGGCGAAGCGTTTAAGCGCGGCTTCCTGGGATTGTAAACCACACCAAACGCACAATCACAGGTTTTCTCCCCCTCTCCAACGCTTGTGTAGCAAGCGCCTTGATATGGAGAGGGGGCGCGTGATCGGTGATCACGTCGGGGGCGAGGTTACACCTGGAACTCGCCCGCCTTATAGAACAGCGTGCCATCGACCCAGACCTCGCCGCC
>CBEVZO010000895.1:0-1964 GCA_965554365.1 uncultured Anaerolineae bacterium | reverse complement strand
CCACAGCGGTGGCAGCGGCGCGTAAACTGAAGCTGCGGACGGAACTGGCGACGGTCGAGATGGACACGCAGCCGATTGAGGCGCTACCGCTCAAGCCGCCGCCGATTGATCCAGAGGAGCGTGGCACTGCGGGAGTGCTGATCAACCACACGGTGCGTAATGGGCGCACGGTTCACAGCGCGGGGCACATCGTCATTTTGGGCGATGTCAACGCGGGCGCGGTGATTGTTGCGGGTGGCGATATTATCATCTGGGGCAAGTGTCGCGGCGTGGTCCACGCGGGCGCGAACGGCGACGAGTCGGCGGTGGTGTGTGCGCTGCATCTGACTCCGACACAGTTGCGGATCGCGGGACATATTACGATCTCGCCCGACGACCGGCGGCGGCATCCCAAGCCGGAAATGGCGATGGTGCGCCACGGGCGGATCGAGGCGGTGAGTTGGGAAGATTAGAGAGTTTCCTATGCCGTTTGCGGAATCACAAAGACGATAACACTGTGTGATTATCGCACAGCGCCTGCCCCTGAAGGGCGCTCGGTTGCCAACAGGCGAGGGCGCTTGAGCGTCCTTTGATTTTGGGTAGCTGAGGGTTTTAGCCCTCAGCATGCAATGAAGGTGGGCGTATTGCCATACGCCCCTGCGCTAGTCGAAAGAACCAGAGACACTGAACGCTGACCGCTGACCGCCGTCGGCGGCACAAGGAAGGCACATATGGGCGCACGAGTATTGACCATTACCTCAGGTAAAGGGGGCGTGGGGAAAACAACCGCCGCAGCGAATCTGGCGGTGGGGTTGGCACGGTTAAACAAACGCGTGGTGTGCATCGATGCGGACATCGGTCTGCGCAACCTCGACGTGGTGATGGGCCTGGAAAATCGCATTGTCTACGATCTGGTGGATGTGGTTGAGGGGCGTTGTAAGCTGCGGCAGGCGATGGTGAAGGACAAACGCGCGCCGGACCTGTATTTGCTCCCGGCGGCGCAAACACGCGACAAAACCGCCGTCAGCCCGCAGGACATGATCACGCTGGCGCAGCAGTTGCGCGACGATTACGACTTCATCGTGATCGACAGTCCGGCAGGGATTGAGTGGGGGTTCCGTAACGCGCTCGCACCCGCCGACGAGGTGATCGTGATCACGAATCCCGAAGCGCCCGCTGTGCGTGACGCGGATCGCATTATCGGATTGATCGAAGCCGAGGAGCGCACAATCCCGGTGAGCTTGGTGATTAACCGCGCCAAGCCGGACATGATCCGCAGGGGCGATATGCTTTCGGTGAACGACGTGCTGGAAATTCTGTCGATTAAGCTGCTCGGCGTGATCCCGGAAGACGAGCAGGTGTTGATATCATCGAATCGGGGTGCGCCGCTGACGCTCGACAGCCAGAAAACACCGGCTGCTGAGGCGTTCCGCGATATTGCGCGCCGTTTGATTGGCGAAAATGTCCCGCTGCGTGATCTGGACGAGGGCAGTGGATTCTTCCGGCGGGTTGTGCGATTACTGGGCTTAGCGCGATAGCTAGAGTAGGGAATGGCGACCAATGACTTCCTTTTTTGACCGTTTCAAGGGACGTAAAGAACCGACCAGCGCCGAACTCGCCAAGCAGCGCTTGCAGCTTGTGTTGGTGACGGATCGCAGCAATCTCTCGCAGGAAAAGCTCGAAGAGATGCAAAGCGAGATCATCAAGGTGATCAAACGGTACGTTACGATTGATGACATGGAAGTGCAGATCAACTTTGAGCAGCGCGACCGCAAATACCATCTGGTCGCCGATATTCCGCTGCACCGCGATCCGAATTATGCCGCGATTGAAGCGCCAGGGCCTCCGCCAGCGGGTGACGGCAGTGCCGAGGCTACCGCTAAACCGGATGCGGAAGCGAGCGCGGCGACGGATGCAGCGACGTCTGAAGATGGTGCGACGGATGATGCAGCGGCGAGTGATGCTACAGACCAGGGCGATTCTGA
>CBEVZO010000894.1:0-1966 GCA_965554365.1 uncultured Anaerolineae bacterium | reverse complement strand
GTGCCGGTTGACTACGACATATCGGCACTTGGTGCTGGGCCTTACCCGTCCATCCTGCTGCTGCACCATCATAACGCGGGTGAAGCTAACCGTGCGCAGGTCGTCCTGGTGGACACCACCCTCGTCCCACCGGCAGATGACGACACCACTGATCCTGCGGGTGATCCGGGCACGACAGCCGGTGGCGACGAACCTGAAGCCCCGACCACTCTGCCCTCGACCGGCTACGCGCCGAGCGACGATAGTTCATCCACAAACGATGTGGTATGGGTACTCGTAATCAGCTCACTGGCGCTTACAGTCGCAGGCGGCGTCATCCTACGTCGTCGTATGCGCGACTAAAGCACTCAACAGTTCCCTGGTGGTTGCATCAGATAGCACAATCACCAGGGAATGCTGACACTATCAAAAACAAACACCCTGCAAGTGCAATAAGCTTGTGGGGGGTTGTGTTCAAAAACCCCCAGCACCAAAAACTCACGGCCTATATAAACCGCGCGACTTTTTACTTTCATTTGCACAGGAATGACTCGTCCGTTACACTGATAAGAAAGGAGATTATGTAATCTCCGGCAGCGACCCACTTAAAAGAAGGAGCTTACTAAACCTATGGTGAAAAAATCTGTAGTTATGTTGATTGTTGCCGTAATGGCGCTTTCTGCGCTATTGGTGGTCCCCATCGCCTCTGGGCAAGATGGCATTGGAACAGAAGCGAACCCCATCCAGGTATTCTTTGTGCCCTCCGGTGAAGCACAAACGCTCGTTGAAAGTGGCGAAGCACTGGCCGAAGCGCTGAAAGACGCAACCGGCTACGAATTTGAAGTCTTCGTGCCCACTTCTTACGCAGCAACTATCGAAGCGATGTGCGCGGCTCCAGACAGCACAATGGGCTTCATCCCTGCGGCGGGTTATGTGATCGCCAGCAACCGCTGCGGCGTCGAAGTTGCAGCAGCAGCAGTGCGTTTTGGCTGGCCCGTATACTGGGCGCAGTATGTTGTCCGCCGCGACAGCGACATCTACGTGCTGGGTGACCTGGATGGCAAGACCTGGGGCTATAGCGATCCCGGGTCGACTTCCGGTTTCATCGTTCCCTCGGTGGAACTGCAAGACATGGGCATCACCCCTGGTGAAGAAGTTCAGACGGGTGGACACAACCAAACCATCCTGGCCGTATACAATGGCGAAATTGACTTCGGCACCACCTACTTCAGCCCGCCGCTTCTGCCCGGCGCCGCGTGGAGCTTCAACGATCTACCCGAACCGTTCGATCTCTCGGTAGACGAATCCTACATTGGCGACGATGGCGAACTGTACGTGGGCGATGTGCGCATCATGGACGCGCGTCGCGCTGTGCGCGAAACTGCACCGGACGTAGCCGATCAGGTGCGTGTTCTGGCCATTAGCGCCCCGATCCCGAACGACACCATGAGCTTCGGCCCGGAATTCCCAGTGGAAATCCGCGCGGAAATCATGACGGCCCTGTTCGCGCTGGCCGAAAACGAAGAAGTCTGGAACGCCACCGCCCTGGCGTCGGTATACAACTGGACCGGGCTGGCAGTCATCGAAGACGCCGCTTTCAACTCTGTGCGTCTCCAGTTCGAAATTCTGGGTCTGACCGAGTCAGACATTTTCGGCGACTAACCCCCCGTTTCATTTAATCGTTTTTGCCGGGCAGAGTGAGTTACTCCTCTGCCCGGTTTGCACACCTATTGGGAACGCGATGCTAAAAATCGAACACCTTTCCAAGATTTATGACAACGGCGTACACGCGCTGAAAGATGTCTCATTCGAAGTGCCCGACGGTCAATTTTTGGTGATCATCGGCCTCAGTGGCTCCGGCAAGTCAACGTTACTGCGCTGCATCAACCGGCTAATTGAGCCAACCAGCGGACGCATTGTATGGAACGATGTTGATATTACCGATGCGACCGACGAAGAACTACGTTTGATTCGCCGCCGTATCGGT
>CBEVZO010000893.1:0-1971 GCA_965554365.1 uncultured Anaerolineae bacterium | reverse complement strand
GCCGTTCCTCAACGCACTGGATCCGCACATACTGCTGCACGTTGCGCAGCGCGGCGGCAACCTGCGTCGTGAACAGGCGGCCCAGTTGCAAATGCGCGCCGTTGAACTGGCCCGGTCGCTGCGAGAACAGCGCCACAAAACCCACGAGACGTTCGTCGATGTTGAGCGGGAAACGCATATACGACCGCGCGCCAGCGGCATCCGCTTCGCGCACACGGATCGACGAATCCGGCGTGTCGGCGGTGCGTTCGCGCACAAGCACCTCGTCACCGAGATAGCGCAGCCGTTGGGCGGGGTCCAGCGTTTGCAAATGCGCGCGACAGGCCACGAGATAGTCTTCCGGGACTTCCATGTGCAACGAGTCAGCGAGATCGGCATAATCCGGGGTGGCGAGCAGCACCGCGACGTCGTCGGCGTCCACCGCCACCTGCCCGATCATGCGCAGATCACCCAGGATCGCCTGGGCGTCGCTGCCACGCGTAAAAGTGTAGGATGCCTGGATCAAGCTTTCAAGCTGGCGGGCGCGATCTTGCAGCGCGACGTAAGCATTCAGCGGTTGGTATGGCTCCACTGGCGCGGACTGCACCACTGCAACCAGCTCTGTGATCGGGGCGGTATGCAGCAAGACATGGGCTACGTCTTCGGCAATCGCCTGACTGAGAGGCGACCTGAAATCGTCGGTCAGTGCGATGACGGTGGCGCTCGGCCAATATTCATCCAGGCTGGCGAGCAGGATCGGCACATCCAGGTCCGGCGTGGTGAGGTCCAGCACCAGACACGGGGCGAGACGGTGCTGTAACGCGCTAAGGGCGGCGGTCAATGAAGTAACGTGAAAGAGTTCGAGGTACGTCCAGGCTACGCTGAGCAGCGCACTATCCGGCCCTAACCAAATGACGGTAGGTGCGCCGGATTTGCCTCTAAACATGCCGGCAGAGTCAATTGTCCTCATGCTGTCCGGTCCTACATCCATACCCCACATGATGTTGATCGTCATGATGAGGTATGCTTCCCATTTCCCATTGCGTTCAGTATATCACACTGTGTTAGCCCCTGCACTGGCCCTCTGGTAATGGTGCTGCTAGCCCTACACGAAAATGAGTACATGCTAAGAGTTTCTGCGCATGGACGGTGTGTAGTTCTATAATTGACATAGGGCACTGGGGTAGCTTTTTAGGGACAAGGACGACGATGAGCATCTCACCAACACCCACATCAACACCGGCAACGACACCACTACCGGCACCAACAACCGCCAAACGTTGGCACATTGCCGCATGGTCGCCGCTGGCGTGGCTCGAAACCGTGATCAAGCTTGTGGCACTGATCGCTGCGCTGATCGCGTTGGGAGACGCGCTGCGCGTGGGGGATTTTGCGCTGCCGTCCGGTGCGCGGTTGATCCAACAGGTAATCCTGACGGTATTGGCACTGGGGCTGACCGCCGCCATCATTGACCGCATCATCGAGCGCGAGATCATCGCGCTGATGTTCACACTGATCAACAATGCCGGACACTGGGGTATGGTGATCGCGCTGGCGAGCGTGGAGGATGTGGGCCTGACGCTGATGGTCTTCGCGGCGTTGATGCTGGCGGGCGATCTAGTGAAGCTGCTGTTTTTCACTGTGCATACCGATTTCGTGGTACGCGACACGACACGCCGCGTGCTGTACATCCTGACCAGCATCTGGGCGGCGGGCTATGCGCTGCTGCTGGTGATCGAGGTGGTGCGATAGACGGCGAACGCCCGGCCCTGCAAGGACCGGGCTATATTTCGAAAGGACCGTAAACGGCCCTGACCTCAGCCGCCAACGCGCTCTAGCGCAATTTCCCAGTGCTGCGAGCTGTTCATGTCTGCCAATGCAACAGTGAACTCATAGCGACTGCGGCGCAAGGTGATCATGCTGGCGTTGACATCGTCCGCGCCAGTGAGGAGCGCGTGCATATCCTGATTGTGCAAATCATAGGCGTGCAGC
>CBEVZO010000892.1:0-1972 GCA_965554365.1 uncultured Anaerolineae bacterium | reverse complement strand
ATCTGGGGGCGGTGCTGGCGCGGCATGTGATCGCGCTCGCGGCGGTGAGCGATCTGCATTTGGACGCGGACCCGGACGTGGTGCTGCTGCCGGATGCGTCAGTTGTGGTGCAGGGACTCGTGATCAAGGCGTGCCATGTCGAAGGGGCGCGGCGCACCATGCGGATAGGCACAGTAGACGTTGCCGACGACGGTGCAGCGCACGATTTACCTAATGCGTTCCTGATCGCGGACGGCGACCGGTGTATTCCGCTGGATCGCGCTGTGATCACCATCGGACGGCAGCGCGACAATGTTGTCGTACTCGATGAACGCCGCGTGAGTCGTCAGCACTGTCAACTGCGGCTGCGTGATGGGCAGTTTGTGCTGCATGATCTGGGCAGTCGCGGCGGGACGTTGGTTAACGAGGCGCGGGTCAGTGAGGAAGTGTTGCAATCTGGTGACGTGATCGCGTTGGCGGGCGTAGAGTTGGTGTACGTGGTTGATAAGACGACGGCCCCGCGACGTGAGGCAGGCTAAAATTCATTTGAGGAGCGAGTAACTTTTGAACACGACAAACACGGTGACGATCCGGCAGTTTGTGCCGGATGATATGCTGCAAGTGTCTGAGATCGAGCGCGCGGTGTTTGGCAGCGGTGGTTATCATCCGCTGTATATCCGCCAATATTACGATCTGTTTCCCTCGTTGATCTGGGTTGCCGCCGACCAGGACCGGCGCGTAATCGGGCATGTGTTCAGTGCGATAGAGCAGGGTTGCACAACCGGGTGGATTCTCAATTTCGCGGTATTGCCCCACTGCCGCCGCACGGGGATCGGACGGCGACTGCTGACGCGCGCGGTCGAGGGGTTGATCGCGGCCAATGTGGAGCGCATCAAGATTACGGCGGAAGCGTATAACGATAGCGCGATGCGGGTGTATCAAGCGGTGGGGTTCACGCAGACCGGCATCGGGGCGAACTACTACGGCGATGGCACGGATCGCGCGGTTTTCGAGCGGGAGGTGTAGCGCATGGACCTGGGATTAAAAGGCGCACGGGTATTTGTCGCGGCGAGCAGCCAGGGCTTAGGGGCGGCGACGGCGCAAGGATTTCTCCGTGAAGGCGCGGCGGTGGCGATCAACGGGCGCGAGGAAGCGCGGCTCGAAGTGGCGGCTAACGCGCTGCGCAAAGCGACCGGCGGGCAGATTGTCACGACTGCCGGAGATGTGACCGACGCCGACGCGTGCCAGCAGATGATCGCGGGTGCGGCGATGGAAATGGGTGGGTTGGATGTGCTGGTTACGAATGCGGGCGGGCCACCGTCTGGTTCGTTTGACGTGGTGACGCCGGAGCAGTTCCAACAGGCGTTTGAACTCGCCGTGTTGAGTGCCGTCCATCTGATCCGTGCGGCGCTGCCGTATCTGCGCCAGAGTTCGCGCGCGGCGATTCTCACGATCACATCGCTGACGGTCAAGCAGCCGTTGGACAACCTGATCCTCTCGAACAGTGTGCGCATGGGTGTGATCGGTCTCACCAAGTCGCTGGCGAACGAGTTGGGGCCGGAGGGTATCCGCGTCAACAGTATTTTGCCGGGTTGGACCATGACCGAGCGCGTCGAGTATTTGCTGCACACGCGCGCTGAAACGCAGCGCAGTACGGTCGATGCGGTGTCGCAGGGCTTGGCTTCAACTATCCCGTTGCGGCGCATCGGCAGCCCGGAGGAGTTCGCGAACGCGGCGGTGTTCCTGTGTTCTCCGGCGGCGGGTTACATTCACGGCGCGATGATCCCGGTGGACGGCGGCGTGATCCAGGCGACGTTGTAGCACGTAATTCAAACATCATTTCTCACCGCAGAGAGCGCAGAGGAAAAGCAAGAGAAAAACTCTCTTTGTTTTTTGGGTGCATTCGGATGGGGGCACAGAGGGACCCCACCCCGGCCCCTTTCAAGGGTAGGTATTTTATGATGTGGGTTTTGTAGGCAAGCCCCTCCCCTAA
>CBEVZO010000891.1:0-1974 GCA_965554365.1 uncultured Anaerolineae bacterium | reverse complement strand
CACGCCCACCGAACCCACGACGCCAACTGAGCCGACTACGCCCCCTGTGCCGACCACCGCAGGCGGCTTTGAGCTTGGCGGGCACGTCGATAGCTTCGCCTATCCGACCCAGATGCGGCAGGCCGGTATGACGTGGGTCAAGCGGCAGGTGCGTTACAACCTCGGTGACCCGCCGGAGATCGCCGCAGGCGCGATCAGTCAGGCGCACAGCCAGGGCTTCCGCGTGCTGCTCGGCATCGTTGGCGATCCGGGGCAGTTGGGCGCGGGCGGCACAGGCTATATGGACCAGTTCGCGGGCTTCCTGGCGGGTGTTGCGGCGCTCGGCCCGGACGCGATTGAGGTCTGGAACGAGATGAACCTCGACCGTGAATGGCCGCAGGGCCAGATCAACCCGGCGACCTACGTGCAGATGCTCTCCAAAGCGTACACGGCGATCAAGGGCGCGAATCCGAGCGTGATGGTCATCAGCGGCGCTCCGGCCCCGACCGGCGCGGAAGGCGCGTTCGGCATGGATCGTGTGTGGAATGACGACCGCTACATTCGCGGCATGGCCTCAGCAGGCGCGGCGAACTACGCCGACTGCATCGGCCTGCACTATAACGAGGGCATCGTCGGCCCCGACCAGACCAGCGGCGACCCGCGCGACAACTACTACACGCGCTACTACTGGGGCATGGTCAACACGTACTGGGCGGCGTTCGGCGGCGCGAAACCGCTGTGCTTCACCGAACTTGGCTATCTCTCGCCAGAGGGCTACTCCGCGCTACCGGCGGGCTTCTCCTGGGCGGGGAACGTGACTGTCGCGCAACAGGCGCAATGGCTCGCACGCGCGGCACAACTCTCGGCGAGCAGCGGCAAAGTGCGGATCATGATCGTCTGGAACGTGGACTTCACCGCGTACGGCGCGGACCCGATGGGCGGCTACGCGATCATGCGGCCCGGTGGCGGCTGCCCGGCGTGTTCGGCGCTGGATCAGGTAATGCCGTAACCTCACCCCCCGCCCCCCTCTCCCGGTCAAGGCGCTTGCAAGCAAGCGTTCGAGAGGGGGAGAAAACCAACCACGATTGGGCGCGGCGCTTGCTGCGTCCTTTTGTGTTAAGGGCCGAAAGTGGGCGGTTGGGTGGAGTTTTGGGCCGTGTGATTTGTACCAAAGTGGGGATCGGGGGACTGCGAAAATGCACGTTTGGGCGTGAGGGGCGTTTGCTCCGCTACTTTTGCATCGGATATACTGAAGTGACCCAATTCTGGTTCACTCTACGCGATATGGATACACCATGACGGACCCCAAACTCGTATTCATCAGCTACGCCCGCAAGGACGGCTGCGATCACGCCGAACGGCTCGATACGGCGCTACCGGATCACGGCTTCAAAACATGGCGCGACATACGCGGCATCGATCCGGCGAAGGACTTCACCGTCGAGATCGAGCGCGCGATTCAGGCGTCCGATTATGTGGTGACGTGCATCACGCCGGATGTGGTCGAGCGCGACGACAGCTTTGTGCGCCGCGAAATCCAATATGCGCTGGTGCTAAAAAAGCCGGTCCTCGTCGCACGGTTCGCGGATGTGCCGCCGCCGATTCATGTGGTCAACCACACGTGGATCGACTTTTTTGGGCGCGCGTGGGACACGGCGTTGGGCGATCTGTGCGGCAAACTGGCGCTGGACTCCGCCGCGCTGGGCCGCACCGCCCCGCAGCATGATCCGTTCCGCGACTACGTGGCATGGCTCTACCAGCGCATGGTGCGTTTTCTGGACCAGGCTGTGATCCGCCTGATCGACATTGACGTGGAGGCCGACTCTGACAAGGTCGCACCGCCACCGCGCCGCGTTCAGACGCGCGACATCATTGATCAGCGCTATTTGCCGATGGGCGCGCCCACAGCCAATGAGACTCCTCCCCTGCCTGCGGGGGAGGCTGGGAGGGGGTCTGCGCCGGAATTCACCACGTTCCAGCAGGCGTTTGAGCATT
>CBEVZO010000890.1:0-1977 GCA_965554365.1 uncultured Anaerolineae bacterium | reverse complement strand
GTAGCCTGCGCCGATGGATGCTTCGCCGACGTCCATGGTCATGATGTGGCGGGCGCTGAAATCGCGCCGGTGGCTACTATGACATCAAACTCGCCGTAGACGCGGAGACTGTACGATTCTGCACCAGGCACTTCGGTCCAGAAGAATGTTTGCAGACCGTTCGCCATTGTGCCGATGGGGGCGGTTATCGCGATCTCGCAGGTATCGTCGTCATCGCCTGCTGCGGGACCCCAGGGCACAGCGCCCATCCCTTCGGCATCAACGGCAATGGTATCTCCGCAAAGGTCGTAGCCCAGTTCTTCAGAACCGACCGAAACGTGGATGGTGTAGACGCCTGGTTCGCCGCCCAGGGCCATGAAATCGATTGAGTCCGTGAGGACATCGTGGACCATGCGGGCGTAAATCAGCGTGCCTGTGTCGGTGTGGGCTGAAACGATGGCGGTATTTGCGCCTTCTATAGCAGGCCACGAAATAGTCACGGTTCCGCCTTCGTTGCTGTCTACCGTGATGCCGAATGCACCGCAAACCGGATCGTCATCTGGTGAGTCACCGGGGCAGGGTGGGCAGTCGGCGCATTCTATGTCACCGTCGCCGCCCGTTGTACCGTCACCACCCGCATCATTGCTCAGGCATTGCTGCGGTTCGTTCCCGCAGGTTACGAGTAGTGTGAGCGCCCCCGCGAGCGCGGGATCGTCCGCCCAAACTTCGACCTCGTATGCGCCGCTTTGCTGAGCGACAGTGATGCGGTCTTCGAGCGCATTGCCGCCATGCAGCACGCCAACGACCTCGCCGCGTGCGTCACGCACTGTGACGACAAACGGGAAGGTGTACGGCGTGCCCGATGAGGGGCTGAGGACTGCGAGCGTGGTCGGGCATGTGTCGGTGGTGAACGTGAAATATTGTGGGGCGGCGTTTTGCGCTACCGTGACCGGCAGAGCTTGTCCTAGCGCCAGCGGTGTGCGATTGGTGAGGCCGCGCCCGTTTAGTTCCAGCAGATAATCGCCGGTCGTGTTTTCCGCGCCGCCGATCATCAGCGAGTACACGCCGGTTTGCGGTAGCAGTAGTGTGATCTGCATGTCGCGCGTGTCGGGAGCCAGTGAATCCTGATTGGTGGTGGCGATGGTCTGGCGGTCCGGGGCGAGCAGGTCAATGAGAGGCCGCAGTCCATTGGATAGTGTACGCATATGGACTTCGACCAGATCGCCCTGCGTGCCGCTGAAGCTGTAGATCTGTAGCGGTGCTTGCGGGGTGATGGAGCCATAGGCGAGAGTACCATAGATGAGCGTGCCTCCGCCTTGTGCCCGTGCGATAGGTGGGGTATGTGGGGTGAGGCTCACGCCAAACAGGATGAGCGCCACGACCACTACCGAGAGCAGCTTGTACGGTAATTTGAGCTTCATATATCGCTCCTCAAAGAGGATTAGGGGTGTGATGAGGCTATGATGGAGAGGGCTGAAAGAGTTTTACTATGATGATACGAAATTAATTGTAGATCAAAATATGATAAAGATTCAATCAAATGTTGTAAAACTGGCCTAAAAACGCAAACGCTGCCCCCTCTGGCACGGCGTGTGGCGACAATATACGCTCTATGTGAATTCAATCGCGCTCGGCCTCACCCCCAACGTGATCGCAGATCACGCGCCGGATATTCCCTCGCCGATGCTGCGCAGAAGTGCTTGGGGCAGGGGGGTATGCTCCGGCGTTTTTGTTGTTGTGTGGGGCAGAAAAGCAGAATGGGACGCAGATGAACGCGGATAAACGCGGATCAAAAACAAAACTGGGGTAGTGGGTGAGTTGTCATAACGTTCTGTTACACGGCATAATAAGGGCGGTATGCTTCTCCCTCCACTACAGGACTGCGGCTATTCATGAAGATTTTCATCAGTTACGCGCATGTGAACCTGCCCCGCGTGCAGCAGTTGGCGGACTTTCTGCGGATGGGCGGGCACGATGTCTGGTTTGATCAACGATTGG
>CBEVZO010000889.1:0-1978 GCA_965554365.1 uncultured Anaerolineae bacterium | reverse complement strand
TGTGATCTGCAATGGTGCGCAGTAGAGGCCGCAAAACCTCACTGGCTGGCCCTGGGGAACAGTGCTATGCTGGAACTGTATTGCTGGGCTACGCACTAATGAAGTAGAGGATGCAGCACATGGCAGAAAAACCGGAATTCGGGTGTGAAACGTGCGGGATGCGGCAGCGCGCCGAAGCGAAGCCAAACTCTATCTGGTCGAAACTCTGGCGCTGGCACACGACATGGTGTCCCGGTTGGAAGAAGTATCAGCAGCATCTCGCGGAGCAGGGCGAGTAGATCGTGCATTGGGGCCGTGATCCCCGGCGCGCGTCCGACTTGCCGCCGGAGGAACAATACAGCGACACCAGCACGGATGATCGCGCAGAGCGGTATGCGGCGGTCGCCGTGCTGCTTGCGTTATGCGCGGTGCTGGTGTGTACGCTGCTACTGTGGACTGCCGGGGCGTTGTGAGGCTGTGCGGGAAAACACAAACGGTGTACACTGGGCGCGCGGTGTTTTTCTGCGCATAAAAAGGATTCAGACGATGACGTTACCACTTGCATTGCAGCTTTACACGCTCCGCGAACAGCTTCAGGATGATTACGACGGCGTGGTGCGGCGGTTGGCAGAGATCGGTTACGCTGGCGTGGAACCGTTCGGTGTGCCGGGTGATCTGGCGGACCAGGCGGCGCTGCTCAAAGAGCTTAATTTCCAGATTCCGGCGGCGCATGTCCCGCGTCCCGAAGGCGACGACCTGCCGGACGTGCTGCGGGTGGCGGAGGCGTACGGCATTGAGCGCGTGATCGCGGGCTACGGTCCCGACGACTTCAAGACGCTGGACGACGTGAAACGCACCTGCGACCGCATCAACGCGCTGGCCGCAACGGTCCAGCCGCACGGGTTGACGTTTGGCTACCACAACCACTGGTGGGAGATCGCGCCGGTGGAGGGGCAGCACCCCTACAAGATTATGCTGGATGCGTTGGACCCGACGATCTTCTTTGAGGTGGATGTGTATTGGGTGCAGGTGGGCGGCGTGGACCCGGCGGAGATGATCCGCGCCAGCGGGAAACGCGCCACGTTCCTGCATATCAAGGACGGTCCCGCTGACGAGCCGCAATCCGACATGGTGGCGGTCGGACAGGGCGTGCTGGATATGCCCGCGATCATCGGTGCGGCGGATCATGCCGAGTGGTTGATCGTGGAGTTGGATCGCTGCGCGACGAATATGCTGGTCGCCGTCGCCGAGAGCTACACCTACCTGACCAGGGAGAGCCTGGGGCATGGTCGCTAGCACAAAAGTCGGCATTATCGGCTGCGGCAACATCGCCGCGCGCTATGTGCAGGGCTGCCGGTTGTGGGACGCGCTCGACATCGTGGCCTGTGCGGACATCAATCCCGAAGCCGCCCACAAACTCGCGCACGACACCGGGATCAAGGCGCTCACGGTACACGATCTGCTCGCGGACCCTGCAATCGGGCTGGTGATCAACCTGACGATTCCCTCGGTACACGCGCAAGTGTCGCAGGCGATTCTCGCGGCGGGTAAGCACGTCCACAGCGAGAAACCGCTGGCGGTCACGCGTGAAGGCGGGGCCGCGATCCTCGCTGCCGCTGACACGGCGGGTTTGCGCGTAAGCTGCGCGCCGGATACGTTCCTCGGCGGCGGCTTGCAGACCTGCCGCAAGTTGATCGATGAGGGCGCGATTGGCACGCCTGTCGCTGCGATGGCGTTCATGCTGAGTCATGGGCCGGAAGCGTGGCATCCTAATCCCGCGTTTTTCTATCAGGAAGGTGCGGGACCGCTGTTCGACATGGGACCGTACTACCTCACCGCGCTGGTGCATTTGCTCGGACCGATCCAGCGTGTGACCGCCAGTGCGCGCGCCTCATTCGAGGAGCGTGTCGCGGGCCATGAGTCGATCAAGGGCCAGCGCGTCCCCGTTGAGACGCCGACGCACGTCGCGGGAACACTCGAATTCGCTGCGGGGCCACTC
>CBEVZO010000888.1:0-1982 GCA_965554365.1 uncultured Anaerolineae bacterium | reverse complement strand
GGCAGCGCACACAGGACAGCATCGACGATTGTGAGGCGCACCCGGAGGATTGGGTGGGTATCCCGTGCCCAGAACAGAATCCTTTGACGCTGGACGGCGCGCCACGCATGATCAGCACAGACGAATACGCAGCCGTGCAATGTCTCGCCGCGCTGGAAGACTCCGGCGACGCGGTGATCGCGGAGGCTCCCGGCGGCGCATACGAGCCGCACAAGAGCCGTTTCAGCGCGCTGACTGGTTTGCCCACGCTGATCGGGTGGCAGAATCACGAGCGTCAATGGCGCGGCACGACATACCCGCGCGTCACGGATTGGCGTTACGAATACGGCGTCTACCGCGACCGTGCGACCGACGTGCAGGAACTCTACACCACGGTAGACTGGTTACGTGCATGGGTTGTGATTGATCGCTACGGCGTGGATTATATTGTGGTCGGCTATGCGGAACGACTCATGATTCAAGAACTGGCGGGCGATGATCTGAGCCTGCTTGACGATTTCCAGCGCGGTTTGGACAAGTTCGGTCAGGTCTTCGAGCCGGTGTGCAGCTTCGGCAGCACGCAGGTTTATCGCGTCGCACCGCAGTAGGTAACAAATTGTAGATGGTCTTCGCCTTCTCCCCCTCTCCGGCTTGGCGATGGGGGCGCGTGACCTAGGGTCACGTTGGGGGTGAGGTAAACGCAGAATGAAAAGCGCATGACGGTAAATACACTCAACAACAGGATCGCCGCGACCAGGTTCCGCCCGGACGATACACAGCCCGTGCGGACTGAACCGGCGTTGCGCATCACGGTCACGCTGGAAGTGCTGATCTATGTGGCGCTGGCAGTGTTGGCGCTGACGCTGCGCCTCGTGCAGTTGGGCAATGTCCCGCTGGACGACGCGCAGGCACACCAGGCGCTCGCCGCGCTGCGCATGGTGAACGCGGACGTGGTGGGCGGCGAGTTGGTCGCGGAAAGCCCGCTGACATTGGTACTGAACGCGATCACGTTCACGCTGCAACCCAACGGCGGCGACGCAGCGGCACGGTTCCCGGTGGCATTGGGTGGCGTATTGCTGGTGCTGGCTCCCGCGCTGTGGCGGCGCTACGTGAATCCGCTGCCCGCGCTGCTGATGGCGGGCCTATTGGCACTGTCTCCGGTGGCGTTGCTCGCGTCACGCACCATGAGTCCCGCAGTGTGGACCATGCTCCTGACGCTGGTCGCGCCCTGGCTGGTGCTGCGCTACGTCGAAACGCGAAAATCGAGTTATGCCATCGCGGCGACGGCGGCATTTCTGGCGCTGGTGTTGCTCACGGAGCCGGGCGGCTTTTTGATGCTGCTGGCATTGGGCTTCGGCGTGCTGTTCGCGGTGTTGACCGATCTGGATGATGACGCCGACTCGCTCGATGCGATCCGTGAACTGCTGCGTGAGTGGCCCTGGATCAACGGGCTGATCGCGGGCGTGCTGGTCATTGTGGGCGTCGGGACGTTGTTCTACTGGCTGCCGAGCGGCTTAACGTCGGTGGGCAATACGTTGTATGCGGGCGTGCGCGGCTTCTTGGAGCGTCCATTGGGCCAGCCGGTCGCGTTTCCGCTGTGGGTGCTGCTGCGCTATGAATTTGGGCTGGCGCTATTCGGACTGCTCGCCGTTTACCGTGCGATTCGTGAAGGCGGTTTTTTTGAACGCGCGCTGGTCGGCTGGTTCCTGGCGAGCTTGATGTGGTCGGTGGGCTACGCGGGAGCCGGAGCCGGACATGCGCTGTGGCTGGTCGTGCCGTTGGCGGCGCTGACGGCGCTCTCGATCACCAACTGGCTCACTGAGCGCGCGAATGTGCTGTGGGATGTGCCGCATTGGGCCGTGCCGCTGCACGCGATTATTGTGTTCGCCGTCTGGCAGGTGATCGCGCTGAGTATCGTGCTGGTCGGCAAGCACCTGTTGGTGGAACTGCCCGCCGGGATCACCGCTGGCGACATGGGCGACGTGCTGTTCGACGGTATCTAC
>CBEVZO010000887.1:0-1994 GCA_965554365.1 uncultured Anaerolineae bacterium | reverse complement strand
GGTGTGGTGGATCACACGGGCGCGGTGTTGATCGATGCGCTGATCCAGCCACAAACACCGATCCATCCCAAAGCGCAGGCCGTACACGGTTTTGGTGCAGACGACCTCGCCGACGCGCCGCCATTCACCGAGGTGTATCCCGCACTGCACGACGCGCTGCACAACCGCACCGTGATCGTCTACAACGCCGATTTCGACAGCCGTATCCTGTTCCAGGCGTGCCGCCGCTACGATCTGCGCGACGTGCAGGTGGCAAGCTGGCAGTGTGCCATGAAACGCTATGCGGGCTACCTGGGGCGCTGGAATCGACAGCGTAACTCGTTCCGCTGGATCAAACTGACCGAGGCATGCAGCATTGAGGGCGTCACGGTCAGCGGCGCGCACACAGCGGCGGGCGACTGCCTGATGACGCTCGGTCTGCTCAAGGTTATGGCGGCGGAGGCAGAGGGCGCAGGGTAACGCGTGTGATTTTCGCACTTTTTTAGAATCTCGCATTTGTCCGGCCCGTGCTATGATTGTGGATAAAGCGTGATCAGTGAACTGATCATTGTAAACTAACAACTGCCAACCACCAGCAGAGGCACACTTTTATGCGCAACTACACGCCTACCGCCAGTACGCTTGTCCAACTCGGTCAGTTTGGGGACCGCGCGCGTCCGATCCAGGCGCAGCTTGATCAGGCCGCGTTGGTAATCGGGCTGGGTCATGTCGGGATGCGGGCGGTGATCCAGTTGCACCAGATGCTCGAACTCCTGATCACCCGGCGCGAGCAGCAAACCAATGTGCGGCTGCTGGCGATGTCGCGGCGGCGCGCGCTGCGTGAAGAAGGCATCCTGCCCCGCGAATCGCGGTTGGCGCTGAACATGGATACGCTGCCCTGGAGCGATGTGCCGGGCCGCTACTCTGCGGTGGGCGTGCCGCAGTGGTGGCCGCATTCCCCCGGCACGCGTACCATTCTCGAAGACCCGATGCGTGTGCGCGCCTTCAACCGGCTGTTGCTGTATGAAAACGCCGCATTGATCGGCGAAACATTCTATAAGCTGATCCAATGGCTGCACGAGGTAGGCACAGGCCGCGATCTGGATATTGACCGGCGCATCTATGTGCTGGCGTCGCTCGCGGAATCCGAGGGTGGCGGCATGGTATTCGATGTGGTCTCGCGGCTGCGCGCACTCTGTGGGACGCGCCCCGCCACAATCACCGGCGTGTTTGCGCTCAACGCGTACCCTAGCGACGACGATCCCGATCATACGTTGGCAATGGCAAACGTCTATGCTACGCTGCGCGAGATCGACAGCTACGTGCGCCAGCCAGAACTATACCACTCGACGCTGCCCGTCATTGGGCATAGTTTGCCTGGCACCCCGCCTCACCCGGCACTGGACGCGATCTACCTCACCGGGGACGCCACCGCCGACCTGCCCGCGACAGCACTGGCAGAATTCACCGCCACCTGGATCAGCGCGGGGTTGCGCGTGCAGGGCCAACCGTCCGTTCAACTGCCTGCACCCATTGCGCACCCGCCTGGCGTGGACCGTTTCCAGGGCTACAGCACATTTGGCGTGAGCAAGGCGGCGCTGCCGACACGCGTGGCAATGGACCTCGCAGCGGTGGGACTGGCGCAAGCCGCGCTCCGTGCCACGAAAACCACACAGGCACAGCCCAACGCCTCCGGCTGGGTCAATACGATGATCGGGCACGCTCGTGATGCGGCGACGGTCAACCTGATACGCACGCCAGATGTCGCAGAACGGATGCGCGAGTGGGCGTATAACCTCAGCGCGGCGGGCCTCATGCGGCTGCAAGAATCACGCGCCCAACGCGGCGAAGAAATCACCATGTTAGCGCTGGCACAGAGCGAATGGCGGCGGCTGGAACGCGAGATGCTGCCGCAGAATTTCGCTGATCAGGGCACGGTGAACACGATCCCCGATTCGTTGCGCGTGCGGATGGACGACGCATTAGGCAAAAACATGACCAACATACGCGCCACG
>CBEVZO010000886.1:0-1994 GCA_965554365.1 uncultured Anaerolineae bacterium | reverse complement strand
CTGGCGCTGCTCGATCAGGTGATGCTGCTGGCTGAAGAAAAACATATCACCCTCACTGGTGATGTGCAGCCCGACCTCACGTTTGTTGGCAATATGAACTTGCTGATGCGCTTGTTCCTGAACTTGCTGGACAACGCGATCAAGTATACGCCGGAAAATGGGACCATAACGGTCCGTGCCTGTCAAGAAGGGGATCGGATGCGCGTATCGATATGTGATACTGGCGCGGGCATACCGGCGGACCAACTGCCGCACCTGTTCGAGCGCTTTTTCCGCGTTGAGGCGGACCGTGCGCGGGGTCAACAGGTGCAGAGTGGCGCGGGGTTGGGGCTGGCGATTGCACACGAGATTGCGCGGACGCACAATGGCACAATCACCGTCAAGAGCGAACTCGGTCACGGCAGCACCTTTACGGTGTGGCTACCGGTTTCCCCTCAACCTCCACAGCCCGATCCGTAACCGCCGCTTTTCTCCTCACTACAATCAGAACAGCCTGTCGTCAAGGGGTGGCAGGCTGTTGTTTTTTTTCAGACGCGTATGAAATCTAAGAACAGTCTTAGTTGCATTTCATCATTTTCATATATTTGGCCCGCATCCTTATAGGTAATGCTCGACAGCACACGCGCTGTCCAAATCAGACATCTACATGGCTTGCATCTCGTGTTAGCCATTGCATTCAAAGGAGAGAGGATATGCCGAAATCAAACGGTAACGGTTCAGGTACTCAGTATGTGGTACAGGCCGAAAAGCTCGGTAAGGATTTGCAGATGGGACAGGTGACGGTTCATGCGCTGCGCGATGCCACGTTTACCGTCTCTAGAGGGGAAGTCCTCAGCATCATTGGGCCTTCGGGCAGCGGTAAATCGACATTGTTGGGCCTCATCGGAGGTCTGGATACGCCAACGCGGGGTCGCGTGGCGATTGATGGTGTGGACATCACACAGCTTAATGAGCGCGCCCTGACGCGCATCCGCAACGAGAAGATCGGGTTCGTGTTCCAGTTCTTCAATCTGATTCCGACTCTCACAGCGCTCGAAAACGTGGCGCTGCCAGTTCAGTTTGCGCGACAGCGTCAGTTCAACCCCGCTGCGCGCGCCAAAGAACTGTTGACCATGCTTGAATTGGGTGATCGGATGCACCACCGTCCCAGCCAATTGTCCGGCGGTGAACAGCAGCGGGTGGCAATTGCACGCGGGTTGGCGAACAATCCTCCGTTGTTGATGTGCGATGAACCGACCGGCAATCTAGACACGGTTTCCGGGGCGCTGGTGCTGGATGCGCTGCGTGAGGTCAACCGCACTATGCAGACGACGATGATTATTGTGACGCATGACCTCAATGTGGCCGCGCAGACGGATCGCGTGATTGCATTGGTGGACGGTCAGATCGCGCGGGAGATTGATCCCACCTCAACCGCAGAAATGGCCGCTATACGGAGTTTTCAGGAACGCGCTGTTGAACCGGCGCGGGTAGGCTAAGGGGGTACACTATGCTTGATCAACTGCGGTTTTATGTACGGCACTCCATCAACGATCTCCGTGTCAACGGGCGACGTACAGCTTTTGCACTATTGTGTATTGCGGCGGGTGTAGCGGCGATTGTCAGCTTGCAGACGTTGGGCGTGATGATCGACGACTCGCTGACCAGTAGCTTGCAAGAGAGCAATGGCGGCGATATCAAATTGCTTCCGTCCGACCGCGAAGCTGCTAATGACGACGATATGCGCGTCGGGCGTGAGGCGGGGGTGCTTGAAACAGTGGGCACGACCATCTTTGGGGGCGGTGAGGATGCAACCCGGTATTATTTCACGGCAGCGGGTTACGCGCAGATCACGGACTGGTTCACCACGAATTATCCCGGTGCGGAACTGACTGCACAGACGGTAGTCGCAGGGGGACATGGTCCGCTGGGAGCGTCGTCAGTGAGCAACCTGCGCACTGATCAGGATGAGATGTTCCTATCCTCCTACATCGTCGATATGGATACATATCCGC
>CBEVZO010000885.1:0-1996 GCA_965554365.1 uncultured Anaerolineae bacterium | reverse complement strand
CTGACGGGACGCGCGTGTTGGGCCTGGGCGATATTGGTCCGAAGGCCGGGCTGCCGGTGATGGAAGGCAAAGCCCTGCTCTACAAGCATTTGGGCGGAGTCGACGCGGTCCCGATCATGCTCGATACTAAAGACCCCGACAAGATCATCGAAACCGTGCTGATGTTGCAGCCGGGCTTCGGTGGGGTGAACCTCGAAGACATCTCCCAACCCAAATGTTTCCGCATCCTTGATACCCTGCGCGAAAAAGCCGAAATCCCGATCTGGCACGACGATCAGCAGGGCACAGCGAGCGTGGTGTTGGCGGGCATGATCAATGCCTCTAAGATCGTGGGCAAACCCCTGCACGAAATGCGGATTGCGTTTGTGGGCGCGGGTGCGGCGAATGTTGCATGTTCGCGCTTGCTATTCTCGTATGGCGTGGACCCTGCGAACTGTGTTGTGGTAGATGAACACGGGATTCTGGGCAAGCACCGCCGTGACATTTTCATGCGCCGTGCGGAATTCGTGCAGCAGTGGTATCTGTGCCTGAATACCAACATTGGTGAACTCAAAGGTGGCATCCCCGAAGCATTGCGCGGGGCTGATGCGGTGATCGCGCTCTCAGCGCCGGGGCCGGGAACCATCAAGCCGGAGTGGGTCAAGCAGATGGCGCAAGATGCGATTGTTTTTGCGGCTGCGAACCCGATCCCCGAAATTTGGCCCTGGGAAGCAACCGAAGCGGGGGCGCTCGTTGTGGCTACTGGACGTTCGGATTTCCCGAACCAAGTCAACAACTCGTTGGGTTTCCCCGGCATTTTCCGGGGGGCGCTGGATGTGCGCGCCACAACGATCACAGATGAAATGGCGATTGTGGCTTCTGAAACGTTGGCGGGCATGGCTGAGGAAAAGGGGCTGCGTCCCGATTACCTGCTGCCCTCAATGGATGACTGGGAAATTTTCCCGCGTGAGGCGGCGGCAGTGGCGGTGAAAGCAGTCGAACAGGGTGTGGCACAACTGCCGACCACGTATGATGAAGAATATGAACGGGCGTCGGCGATGATCAGTGCGGCGCGCGAGATGACACAATTGTTGATGGACGAAGGCTTTATCCCCGAGGCCCCCGAAGAGGGCGACAACGCGGAGCGTTAACCATGCACCGACTCACTATCGTTCGCAGCAGTTCTGATAGAACTGCCGTATCTCTGATCGATGATGTGATGGATGGCTGACACTCGCGGTGGCTCTGCATCCTTGTTTTGTTCATCTACGCGGCAGCAATAGGGGCTCCGGTCTGCTATCCTCCATCGAGTGAAAATGGAGCGAGGGATGGCAAAGAGACAGGTTACCAAAGAGGAACTTCTGGAACGCGCCAAGAAGCCTGCTGCCGACGCAATGCGGTTGCATAAGTTTTATCGAGGGAAAACTCAAACAGCACTGCGCTGCCGGGTGCGCGATTTCGACGACTTTGCGATCTGGTATACGCCGGGTGTCGCAGCGCCTTGCCGCGCCATCGCGGAGGACCGAGATCTCGTCTACGAATACACCAGTAAATGGAACACCGTCGCCGTGATCTCTGACGGTACACGTGTATTGGGGTTGGGCGATATCGGCCCCGAAGCTGGACTTCCGGTGATGGAAGGCAAGGCGCTGCTCTACAAGTATTTGGGCGGGGTCGATGCGGTCCCGATCATGCTCGACACGAAAGACCCAGATGAAATCATCGAAATCGTGTTGAAGTTGCAACCTTCCTTTGGTGGCATAAACCTGGAGGACATCTCCCAACCCAAATGTTTCCGTATCCTGGATACGCTGCGCGAAAAAGCGCGTATCCCGATCTGGCATGATGATCAGCAAGGCACAGCTAGTGTGATGCTGGCGGCGCTGATCAATGCGGCCAAGCTGGTCAACAAGCCATTTCAAGGGTTACGGATTGTGTTCCTGGGGGCTGGCGCTTCAAACGTCTCGTGTTCGAGCTTGTTTTTTGATTATGGCGTAGACCCGGTGATTTGTTTGAT